>JAGGTI010000064.1 GCA_021163775.1 Candidatus Zixiibacteriota bacterium | reverse complement strand
CAAATAGGGTATCCCGACAGACTGCTAGTTACGGAGTTTGTCTACAATCTTGTAAGATAAGACTTGATCGGTTACAGTCCTTCATATATGTTTCCACTGAGAGTATGTCGGACTGATTTGTTGGCCCCCCCCCCTCCCAAGTCGTTGGGATGTCTTACACAATGGCAACAGATAACAGACGAGTTGGATTCGTCTGGTGAGCCCGCTGTGGAAAGCCGCGAGATTACGACCAAATTTGTCTTGGGACATCTCGAACGAAAAGACAAAGGCTCTTCTGCAAAGAACGGAGTCATTGAGAGAACGTAAATGAAGCAAATTAACGTGTCCAAGGTTCATACAACTATGCCGCCGCTGTCTGATGTTCATCGAAGCGTCAAACCTATGTTTCCGCTTCGAAACAAATCGAGGTATCTGCTTGGCATAATCAAAGAGTTTGATAACAACCACTTACCATATATCGCCGCGTGTGAAGACTTAGGGGTTCGCTACAAGACTCTCGACATCTCAGGCCCGGACTGGATTCAGGTCGTACAGGGCTGTGGATGTGACGCTTTTCTTGTGTGGCCGTCTTTCAAAGTGAGCATATGGAAACGTATGTTCGACGAACGATTGAAGGTAATGGTTGAAGAGATGCACAAGACCATCTACCCAACCTACAATGAAATATGGTTGAATGAGAGCAAACTGCGGATGTTTTATTGGCTTGAAACTAACAACATTCCGCATACTAAGACATGGGTGTTCTATTCGCACGAACAAGCGCTCATATTTGCCAAAGATGCCCACTTGCCGCTCGTAGTGAAGCACGACATGGGCTCCAGGAGCGCAGGGGTGGATATCCTTCATGGCCGCGCTGAACTTTTACGATATGTCAATCATCGTTTCGGGAAAGGGCTCGTCTGCCGAGGAGCCGACAGCCGGGATAGTGAATGGGGCAACATCCTATTCCAGGAATTTCTCCCAGAAGTAGCCGAGTGGCGAATGATTCGAATCGGCGAGTCGTATTTCGGACATCAGAAGCTCATGGATGGTGCCTTCCATAGTGGTTCAGGAAAGGTGGGATGGTATAATCCTCCAACAGAACTGTTGGACTTTATTCGTGAGTTAACTGACCACGCCGGATACACGGCGATGAATGTGGACATCTTTGAGATCCCTGATGGGCGCCTTGTCGTCAATGAAATCCAGTCGCACTTCGCTGCCTATGTGGAGTCTCAAATGTACTTAGACGGCAAACCGGGTCGATATTTATATGATTATGCCGCACGTGAATGGCAATTTGAAGAAGGCGTTTTCTGCCGAAACAGTTGCTGTGACCTGCGGGTAAAGGAACTTCTCAATCAACTTGATAGAACGGCTTCTAAATCATCGCATCATGATGTAATGAAGCTCACACGTAATATTGCAATTAATATTTGATCACAGAATAGGAAAAATATTGAAAATAACAATCATTGGTGCCGGAAATGCGGGATTATCGCATGCCGCTATGATAACCAAACAAGGTCATCAAGTTACAATAGTAAAAACAACTCGTTTGATGTACGAAGATTCATTTGATGTATTGATTCAGAAAAAACAAATAGAATATGAGAAGGATGGCGAAAGGGGGGTAGTTAGTATTGAAAAAGCTACCCGAGATATCCCGGACGCCGTTTCTCAAGCAGACGTAATCTTTGTCTTAACACAAAGCGTTGCCCACAAAAAGCTTTCCGAACTGATCGCTCCTCATTTGAGAAGTGGACAAATATTGCTTGTTTCGCCGGGCTATGCTGGAAGCTTCTATTTTTCGACAAAATGCAAGGGGAGAGGCGTTGTGTTTGCCGAAGGTGAATCGATACCTTTTGATTCCCGAATTATCGCTCCGGGCAAGGTTAATATTTGTTTTGAAAACATTCGAAACCCTATCGGTGTTTTTCCGTCTGAAAAAACTGAGGAGACGCTGAAGATTTTACAGAAAATTATTCCCAGATTTACTGCCCGACAGAATGTGTTGGAATCAGCTTTTCACAATCCAAACCTTATCGTTCATACTGTAGGAACAATAATGTCAGTTGCTCGAATTGAACACAGTAAGGGCGATTTTTGGATGTATCGCGAGTCCTTTACACCTACAATCATGAAATTGGTTGGTGAATTGGACGCTGAAAAAATGGCAATACTGAAATACTTCGAATTACCTACTCAGAGTTTCGCAAAATCATTCCAATTCCGAACTTACGATGATCTCAGTGCGGACCCAATGGAAGCTCTTCGCCACTACGCTGAATTCGGATCACCTAAGGGACCTGTTGACGCACAAACACGCTATATCACCGAGGATGTTCCGATGGGTCTGTGCTTCATGTCTTCAATTGGGGAAAAGGCAAATATCCCCACTCCTGTATGCGATGCACTAATCTCTACCGCATCCGCGATGCATCAAAAGAATTACTACGCAAAGGGAAGAACACTTGGTCAACTTGGCATTGATCACTATTCTGTTGGCGAACTGAAAAAAATCCTCAAGACTGGTTTTCAGCACGTTGCCGAGCCTACTCCATAGGTCCAACTGTCGATAAAGAAGGAAACTATCCGATTTTAACATACACCTCTTTCTAACAGTTTTCTAACAAAACGAGCAAGAACAACAGATAATAAGAAGAAACGAAGTGCACGATACTTCACCGAACTTCAAGATACTGCACCCAACTTAACCTTTGATATGACAGTTAATTAGGCGTAATTTGTTAGAAATTAAGGAGTTAGCGGAAAACCCAGTCGGCGAATCCCTGCCTCTCCGCCAGAAACGTTTCTAACAAGTAATCCCCCTGTAATTCAATAAGTTGTATTGTGCGTGGTGTACGCCCTCGTGCGCCACGAGCTACTGGGGCAGACGAGGGCGTCTGCCGCCCACAAAATGCGCTGTCTTCGGAATCCTGCGATGACTCTTTTGAGACAGCTTCCTTGCTGTGGGCTCGGTGGGAGAATAAATAATGCCGAAATTACGTCACTATGATAACGAAACTGGTTTATCGAGAACAATTCAAAACAAGACAGGAGGCCCAAGCGAAGATATTCGAGTACATCGAAGTGTTTTACAATCGTCAACGCCGCCACTCGTCGCTGGGCTACAAAAGCTCGGTTGACTTTGAAAGGCGGCAATCCCTATCTTCTTAGCCTGTCCGTTTTATCGGGGGAAGCTCAAAGTTCTATTCCCTTTCGAGCCATAACACCTTTATCATAATAATGCTTAACGCACTTCATTTCTGTTGTAAGGTCAGAAATTTCTATAATCTTCACTGTTGCTTTACGCCCAGTAAGGATCAGTTCACTATCCCTTGGATGCCAATTCAGAAACTCAACAACTTTGCTTTCCTCAATTAGCCCAAACCATACTGCAACCAGAATCTCGTCAAGAATTACAATATCATATTTCTTGCTTGAAACTATCTCATAAGCGGTTTTTAGACCTTCACTTGTTCTTTCCTTATGAAACTCCGTAACGTCTTCTTTGCGAATACAATCCTCCCACCCAAACTGTTCGACATCTATTTCCTTTACTCTTTCAAGGTATTTTACCTCACCGTATCTGGCGCCCTTCATGAATTGCCCAATATAGGATTTCATTCCATTACCCGCGGCTCTTAACGCAAGCCCGAATGCTGCAGTAGTTTTTCCCTTCCCATCACCGGTATAAACTTGTATGCGGCCTTTCATTTTCTCGATTTTTCCATATGATGTTTCCAATTTTTGTTATAAATAGTGCCCTTGCCAAGTTTCTAACTGTAACTATTATAGTTACAGGTTTAATCAAATACAGCGATTACAATCAGACAATATAGAACGATATAGTCATTGTCTGTTCACCGGGTGTCGGGTTGCCCGACACCATATATACGCTACGTCAAGAAATCTACGCCGCGGGGGCGTCCACGCTATGCATGTGAACATCCTGCTGTGGGTACGGAATCGAAATACCCTCGGCGTCAAACGTCAGTTTGACCTTCTCCATCAGATCAAAATAGACCGCCCAGTAATCCGCCGTCTTTACCCATGGCCGCACCACAAAATTAACCGAGCTGTCCGCCAACTCCGAAACCGCCACGGTTGAAGCCGGGTCTTTGAGAATTCGCTCGTCTTCGGTCAGGATTCGTTCGAGAGTCTGTTTAGCTTTCCTGATGTTATCGTTGTAACCTATTCCGAACACCAAATCGATCCGCCTGGTCTCGTGAGCGGAATAGTTGGTGATAGCGCCACCGACAATATCGCCGTTAGGGACAATCACTTTACGATTGTCAGGTGTTTTCAATACGGTGTTGAATATGGCTACTTCTTCGACCACGCCTGAGACTCCACCCGCTTCAACATAGTCACCGCGCTTGAATGGCCGGAACATGATAAGCATTACGCCCGACGCAAAATTTGACAGCGATGACTGCAACGCCAGGCCAATTGCTAGACCAGCGGCACCTAAAATCGCGATGAACGAAGTTGTTTCGACTCCCAACGCACTGACAGTGGCGATAATGACGAAAGTCATCAGCAACCCTTTGGTCAACCCGGCCACAAACCGGATCAGGGTTTCATCGACCTTAGCCTTGGTCAGCAGTTTTCTGACAATGCCGGTCAGGATTCCGACGACGATACGACCAATAAACAGGATGGCAATTGCGCCGACAATTTGCCAGCCGTAGGCAGTCAGCCAGTCCAGAACTACCTGAGTCCATTCTTCCATGGAATACTCCTTCGTTTCTATTCAGTCATTTCTACTGTTAGTTAAACTCACTCGCGGGCGATTTAAGAATCAACCGCCAACGGTTAGCTTAAGTTCCTCAACTTAAGTCGATCAGTCAATAATTGTTGTTAGAATCCTACGGTCTTGTGTACATTTATCGAAATACTCTGGAGGAAATATGCGAGAAGTAGTTAGGACTGATAACGCTCCGGCCGCGGTAGGGCCGTATTCACAAGCGATCAAAGTATCCGGTGGTTCGCTAGTGTTCTGTTCCGGCCAGATTGCGCTCGATCCGAGCGCGGGTGAGCTGGTGGGGGAGACTGCGGCCGAACAGTGTCGGCGTGTGATGGAAAATCTCAAGGCGGTGCTCAAAGCGGCCGGTGCGGATCTTTCAGCGGTGGTTAAGACAACTATTTTTTTGGTCGATCTGAGTGATTTCGTTGCGGTCAACGAAGTGTACGGTAGCTATTTCGAAAATAATCCACCAGCGCGGGCGACTGCTGAGAGTGCGCATTTGCCCAAAGGTGCCCTGGTGGAAATCGACGCTGTTGCTGTGCTGGGGTCCTGATCTTATTCTTAGGAAGGTGCAAAACCGAGAAAAAGCTTGACTTGGTTGAGATACGGCTTTTCTTCTGTTTCTTATGTGATCGTGAAAATGGTCACTAATAACTGGTTCGTGATCAGGCGATTGATAAGGCACTAAAGCATGTCAGAATATTTATCGGTTCTCATATTTATTGCCGTGGGAACTGGAATCGTTCTTTTTACTTTTTTAATCGCCAGGTTAATACGTCCACGTAATCCGTATCCTGAGAAGGGGGTAGCGTACGAGTGTGCCGAGGAGCCTATCGGTGATTCCTGGATTAAGTTCAATCCGCACTTTTATATATTTGCGCTGATATTTGTCATCTTTGATGTTGAGGTCGTTTTCCTGTTTCCGTGGGCCGTTGCGTTTGGTCAACTCGGACTGTTCGCCTTAGTAGAGATGGTAATATTCATCCTGATTTTATTCTTTGGTCTCTACTATGCCTGGAAACGGGGAGTTCTTAAATGGGTCTGATAAAGAAGGTCCCGGTTTATACAGAAAATATCCCCGGCGGTGCCTTAGTTGCAACTAGTCTGGAGCAGGTGCTCAATTTTGGTCGTGCTAAATCGTTGTGGTATTTGTTGTTTGGGACGGCTTGCTGTGCTATTGAGTTGATGTGCACCGGGGCTTCGCGCTACGATTTCGATCGCCTCGGGATGATATACCGGGCTACTCCACGCCAGGCTGATCTGATTCTTACAGCAGGCACGATTACCAAGAAAATGGCTCCGCGACTACGTAAGCTGTACGACCAGATGGCTGAGCCACGCTATGTGATTGCCATGGGCGGTTGTACGATCAATGGCGGACCATTCTACTACGATAGCTATTCGGTGGAAAAGGGGATCGACCATATTATTCCGGTCGATATCTATATCCCCGGTTGTCCGCCTCGCCCCGAATCACTCATGGAAGGGTGTATCCACTTGCAGGAAGTGATCCGCAAACAGAAATTGTCGGACTGGCAGGAGAAGTGAGATGACTCGGGACGAGTTGAAAGCATACATCGAGTCTAACTTCGTCGGTCGGATGACTTTGCTCGAAAGTGGCAAAGTTGAGCCGATGTACGAAATCAAGGCTGACGATCTTATTGAAGTCGCCACCAAGTTGCGCGACGATCTGGAACTCAAATTTGATTTCCTATGCAACATGGGCGGGGTTGACACTCGTGAACGGCTGGAAGTCATCTACAATATTGCTTCGACCTCCAAGCTTCACCGGCTTGATTTCAAAGTAATCCTTGGCTACGACAGCCCGGCGGTGGAGTCGATTTGTCCGGTCTGGCCCGGAGCCAACTGGTACGAACGTGAAATGTATGAACTGTACGGCATAGACATATTGAATCACAACGACTTGAGACCGCTTTTGCTTCCAGAAGACTGGGATCAGGGGCATCCGATGCGGAAAGACTGGGACGCGCCCGATTTTGTGCGCATGCCGGAACTATAAGAGATGGGTAAGCTGAGGACAGAAGAGTTCCAGGTCAATATGGGGCCGCAACACCCCTCGACACACGGTGTTTGCCGTTTATTGCTTACTATGGACGGTGAGAAAGTTGTCGATGTGGTACCGCATGTTGGTTACCTGCATCGTTCAATCGAAAAAATATGCGAGAATCGGACTTACGCAATGTGTATTCCGGTTCTTGATCGATTCGAGTACGTAACCGCTATGTCGTGCAACTATGTTTTTGCGCTGGCGGCGGAAAAACTGGCTGAGATGGAAGTCCCCGAGCGGGCCGAATACCTTCGCGTAATTATGCTCGAGCTAAACCGGATTGCGTCGCACTTGATCTTCTATGGTACCACCGCGATGGATGTTGGCGCTTTGACCCCGTTCCTATACGGTCTCCGAGAACGAGAACTTATTGTAGACCTGTTCGAGATGACCTGTGGTCAGAGGTTGACTTACAATTATATCCGTGTGGGTGGTGTTTCCAGGGACATACCGAAAGAGTTTGTGCCAAAATGCCGCGAGGCGGTCAAGATCATCGGCGAGAAGCTGAGTGACTACGAAGGGATTCTGAATGAGAACCCTATCTGGATCGCTCGCATGAAGGGTATCGGCCTGACAGATCCCCAAAAGGCGATTGCCTGGGGTGTGTCTGGTCCGGTGTTACGCGCCGCGGGTGTAAAGCATGACCTTCGCAAAGACGATCCATATTCAATTTACAATAAGTTTGATTTTGACGTCGCAATTCGCTGGAATGGTGACTGTTACGACCGGTACTTAGTTCGCTTGGATGAAATTCGCCAATCATTGAAAATCATTACTCAGGCGCTTGACGGTCTTCCTGAAGGTGATGTCCGGGCCAAAGTGAAAGCGAAGTTCAAACCGCCAGCGGGCGAAGTGTATGTCCGGATTGAGAACTCCCGCGGTGAGATGGGTGTTCATCTTGTTTCTGATGGCTCTACGAAACCACTGCGAGTAAAGACCAGGGGTGGCTCGTTTAACCAGCTTCAGTACCTGCCCGAAATCGTTCGAGGCAAGGGCTACCTGATTGCCGATTTGGTCGCTATTTTTGCCACCTTCGATATTATTCTGCCGGAGGTTGATCGCTGATGCCGCTGGTTCTGATGTCGTTGGAGTTGATTGAGATTTTTCGGTGGGCGTATGGCCTTTTGGCTGAATTGGGATTACCTCCGGTCTGGGTGATGCTTATCAGCTACGGGGTAATCGGTGTTTTAATGTTTGGCGTGTTGGCCCTGTTGGCCCTGTTCTTAGTTTGGTGGGAGCGTAAGGTCGCTGGTCACGTCCAACAACGGTTTGGCCCAATGCGAAACGGCTGGCACGGTTGGTATCAGACCATTGCCGATGCGATCAAGTTATTGCAAAAAGAAGATGTAGATATCATAGCACGCGACAAGTTTGTCTTTTTCTGGGCGCCGGTGCTTTGTTTTGTTGCCGCTTTTCTGGCCTATATATGTATCCCGTTCGGTAAGGATTTGATTGTTGCCGATCTTAATATTGGTATCCTCTACATCATGGCAGTGACAACCTTCACGGTTATCGCTTTGCTGATGGCCGGTTGGGGATCAAATAATAAATATGCGCTATTTGGTGGAATGCGGTCTGCCGCCCAGGCGATTAGCTATGAAGTTCCTATGGTGGCTTCGATTCTGACCGTAATTATTTACGCTGGCTCGTTGTCGATGGTTGATATTGTCCAATCGCAGAATTCGTTTTTTGGCTGGTTTATTTGCCGGATGCCTTTCGGGCCGATTGCTTTCGTGACTTATATTATTGCGGCTACCGCTGAAGCCAACCGGGCTCCGTTTGATATTCCCGAGGCTGAACAAGAGTTGGTGGCCGGGTTCAACATTGAGTATTCCGGGATGAAATTCGCCATGTTTTTCCTGGCGGAGTTTATCAACCTGTTTACGGTGTCGGCGATTGCCGTCACGCTGTTTTTGGGTGGCTGGGAAGGCCCCTGGTTGCCATCGTGGCTCTGGTTCCTGCTCAAGACGTTGGGCATTGTTTTCCTGTTAATGATGTTCCGCTGGACATATCCGCGGTTGCGGGTTGACCAGTTGATGGAGTTTGCCTGGAAATTCCTGGTCCCTGTGACGTTTGCCAACCTGATTCTGGCGGCGACCATGAAATACTTAGGTTGGTATTGGTAACGAGGTAGTGGCTTAGTATGGGCTTGTACAAAGATATAAAGAACCTGCTTCTCGGGATGAAAATAACCGGTAAGCATCTGGGTCGCCACGCCGTTACTATCCAGTATCCGGAAGAAAAATGGACGATGCCGGAGCGCTCGCGCGGTATTGTTGTGTTATTGTCCGATAAAGAAACCGGCGAACTCAATTGCACCGGTTGTCTGCTTTGTATGCGAGCCTGTCCGTCCGCGGCTATCCGTATTGATGCCCCACGGGGAGAAGATAAAAAGCGTCATGTGAAGAAGTTTGATATCAATTTTGGTATCTGTTGTTTCTGCGGTTTATGCGAGGAAGCCTGTAATTTCTGTGCTATTAGAATGGCGCCCAAATATGAATTCTCTACCGAGAACAAGGATGACTTAACTTGGGATATGCATAAGCTACAGGAGATGGGTCGCGACGTTGACTACGTTGACACCCGCAAGAAGAAAATACCGAAACCGAAGCCGGCCATCGAAGAAAAACCTGCTTCCGAGACCAAACCGGCCGAGGTAAAACCGGATACACCAAAACAGGAGGAAAACAATGACTGATCCATCTGAAGTCGGAATTGTTTTCTGGGTGCTGTCGACTGTAATCCTGGTTTCCGCGGTTATGGTTGTATCGTTGCGGAATATCTTCCATTGTGCCATCTTTTTGATTCTGACTCTTACAGGAGTGGCGGGCATATTCGTTACGTTGAACGCTGAATTCCTGGCCGCGGCTCAGGTGCTGATTTATGTCGGTGCGGTGGCAACACTAATGGTATTTGGCATCATGTTGACATCGGACATAGCCTCACGCCGCATTGAGATGACCAACCAGAAAGCGGGCGTGGCGGTGTTGGCCTGTATGGTTTTTGCCTTGGGAGTACTATTTCTTATCAAGATCACTACCAAAGCCGGTGCTGGAGTCTGGCAAACGGCCACCGAACCTCTTCCTGCTGATAACGTTCTGACCATTGGCAAACAACTCATGACCGAGTTTGTCCTACCGTTTGAAGTAGTTTCGGTCCTCTTGTTGGCGGCTATGATTGGTGCGATTGTGCTGGCCCGAAGGGAGGCCTCCTGATGCAATCCTATTTGATGCTGGCCGGAGTTCTGTTCGTTGTCGGAATTTTTGGGGTTATAACACGGCGGAATACGATCGGTATTTTGATGTCACTTGAGTTGATGTTCAACGCCGCTAATATTAACCTGGTGACGTTTAATAATTTTGTTACGGCGGATGGCCTCAGTGGCCAGATATTTTCGATTTTCATCATTGTGATAGCGGCGGCCGAAACAACTATCGGTCTGGCGATTGTCTTGCTTATCTATCGCAACTGGAAAGGTATTGACTCCGATTGCTACGGCGTCATGAAATGGTAGACCAACGAAATGACTGAGTTTGCATATCTAATACCGCTATTACAGTTGCTGTCATTTGTGATGATTATTTTCTTCCTGCGTTGGAAGGAAAAAGTCTCTTCCGGCCTTGCCGTTACTATGAGCGTGGCCGCCTGGGTGATGTCAGTCTGGGTTTTGATCGAGACGATATGCAAATATATCGGGGCGCACGGTGCTCATGTTGAACCATTTGAGATTACTTACTATCTGACCGTATTCCCGAAAATTAATCTTGAAATCGGGATCCTTGTTGATGCTCTGACGGCGATGATGCTATTGGTGGTCTCGACTATTGGCGCTTGTGTCCAGATATATTCGCTGGGCTATATGCGTGGCGACAAGTATTTTAGCCGATTCTTCGCCTATCTGTCGCTCTTTTTGTTTTCGATGTTCGGGTTGGTGCTGGCCAATAACTTCTTCATGATTTTCATCTTCTGGGAGTTGGTCGGGTTGACCTCGTACCTGTTGATCGGGTTCTATTTTGAGAAGAAATCGGCCAGCGACGCTGGTAAAAAAGCATTCATTACCAATCGTATTGGTGACTTGGGTTTCATTATTGGCCTGTTGCTTATTGGTACCTATGCTGGGACGTTCAACTATCGCGAAGTTTTTGACGCTGTTTCGGGTGGAGTATTCCCACCTGAAGTTCTGGTTGTAGCGGCTATCGGCTTGTTCTGCGGTGCTATTGGCAAATCGGCGCAGTTCCCGTTACATGTCTGGTTACCGGATGCTATGGAAGGTCCCACGCCGGTTTCTGCTTTGATCCACGCCGCTACGATGGTTGTGGCTGGTGTCTACCTGGTAGCGCGCGGTATGGATATCTTCGTCGGCTCGGCTGATGCCGCGTTTGTGGTGGCGGCAATCGGATTGATTACATCGTTCATGGCGGCGACAATTGCTCTTACACAAAATGATATCAAACGAGTGCTCGCTTATTCAACAGTAAGTCAACTCGGATATATGATCATGGCACTCGGCCTCTATGGCTACGACACTGCCAATGGGATTCACTCGCCCGGATATTACGCCGGTACTTTTCACTTGATGACC
Organism: Candidatus Zixiibacteriota bacterium; assembly: GCA_021163775.1. Classification (GTDB taxonomy): domain Bacteria; phylum Zixibacteria; class MSB-5A5; order GN15; family FEB-12; genus JAGGTI01. Next base: position 18,525 of record JAGGTI010000064.1, on the reverse strand, counting down.
CACGCTTTCTTCAAGGGGTTGTTGTTTCTCGCCGCCGGATCGGTGATTCACGCCGTGCACACCAATGATATTCGCGAGATGGGTGGACTGTTGAAGAAAATGCCCAAGACCGGTTGGACGTTCCTGGTAGCATCGGCTTCGATCTCCGGCGTGCCACTAACGGCAGGGTTCTTCTCTAAAGATGAAATTGTCGCGGCGGCCGCACATCACCCGGTTTTCTACTTCTTCACCCTGCTGATTGCATTTATGACCGCGTTTTATATGTGGCGACTTTGCTTCATGACTTTCTTCGGTAAGCCGCGCGACGCTGAAAAATTCGACCACGCCCATGAATCACCCGCCACTATGACCGGACCACTGGTATTTTTAGGTGTGCTGGCAGTTATTGGTGGTTGGGTCGGTATACCTGGAATGACCGGTTTCTCGGAATTCGTATTCCATGGCGAACCGTATCATACTCATGTTGACTGGGTTAACATCCTGATTGCTTCGAGCGTTGGGCTTGGCGGTATATATCTCGCCTGGTTGATGTATCTTAAGAAAGCGATCTCGGCCGATAAAATTGCGCAGACATTCCGGCCGTTGTATCTGATGTCGCTCAACAAGTGGTGGTTCGACGAGCTGTATGATATCGTCTTTATTCGACCGATTTTGACCCTGGGTCGGTTCCTCTGGACATTTGATGCGCGGGTGATTGATGGTTTGGTGAATGGCGTTGCCTGGTTCACCTTGTTCTGGGCAGAGATGAAGCAACTATTCGATACATACGTTATCGATGGTGCTGTTAACGGCTCTGGCTGGTTAGTGAGTAACTTAGGACAAGCGCTACGCTATCTGCAAACTGGCAGGGTGCAGTTCTACACGTTGTTTATTGTACTGATGATTATAGTCCTGGCCACGTTCCGTATGTTGCCCACCGGCACCTGGCTGTTGTGGACTTTGACTTTTCTGTGCGCCGCCCTGCTTCTGGGACTGATCGGGCGTCGCACTGTTACAAATACCGCTCACACCGAGAGCGAGAAGCAAGCTTGATGAGGCCTGGAGGATACTGATTCGATGGACATAGGAATTCTTAGCTGGTTGATAATTGTCCCGCTGTTGGGGATGATCGTCGTGATGTTCCTCCCCAAGAACAACAAGTGGGCGATACGGTGGACCGCGACCGGGTTCGCTACGATCACGTGTATCCAGTCATTTTGGTTGCTGTGGGACTATTACGTTAATTATTCAGGGTCAGCCGCCATGGCGTATGTCGAGGGTCCGTTTGAATGGATTCCTACGTTAAACGTACAATATCTTCTCGGTGTAGATGGTATTGCGGTACCACTGTTGGCACTGACCGGTTTGTTGTCGCTGATTTCGATTGTAGCCTCGTTTAATATTCAAATTCGTCTAAAGGAATACTTCGCCTTCTTCCTGCTGTTGGAAGCGGCCATGATGGGCGTATTCGTGGCGCTTGATTTCTTCCTCTTCTATGTTTTTTGGGAGATTATGCTGGTGCCGATGTATTTTCTCATCGGTATCTGGGGCGGCCCACGCAAAGAGTATGCGGCGATCAAGTTCTTCCTGTATACGCTGTTTGGCTCGATCTTCATGTTAGTGTCGATACTGTTGCTCTATTTCAACAGTGAGCCGCACACCCTGAATATCCTTGAACATATTCAGAACGGATCCAACCTGCCGTATGTGTTGCAGATGGTCTGCTTCATCTTTTTCTTCATTGCTTTCGCGATCAAAGTTCCGGTATGGCCGTTCCACACCTGGTTACCTGACGCTCACGTTGAGGCCCCCACAGCGGTCTCGGTCATTCTGGCGGCGGTGCTCCTTAAGATGGGGGTATACGCCATGCTACGGATAAGCTGGCCGATGTTTCCCGAGGCACTCCGGGCCTGTTCGACCTACATCCTGTTGCTCGGATTGATTGGTATAATCTACGGCGCGCTGGTTTCGATGGCCCAGAAGGATTTGAAGAAACTGGTGGCGTATTCATCGGTATCGCATATGGGCTTTTGCATGGTCGCGCTGGCGGCCTGGTCGTCCGAGCAGGCGATGGCCGGTGTTATGTTCCAGATGATTTCCCACGGCCTGCTCACTGGTGCTTTATTTATTTTGGTAGGTGTTCTCTATGATCGCGCCCATACTCGTGAGATTGCCGCATTCGGTGGTCTGGGCAGTAAGGTTCCGGTCTATACGGCACTGATGGTTTTCTTTGCGATGGGGTCACTTGGTCTGCCTGGTATGTCTGGTTTTGTCTCTGAGTTCCTGATCTTTGTCGGTGCTTTTGGAGTGCTTAACCAGTATTTGGTTGGAATTGGTGTCCTTGGTATTCTCCTGGGTGCCGCGTATTTGCTCAGGATGGTCCAGCATGTTTTTCTGGGGCCTTTCAATGAAACTAAATGGGGCGGGTTGACCGAAATCAATGTCCGTGAGATTCTAACAGTTGCGCCGCTGGTGGTATTGACACTGTTCCTGGGGATGTATCCCAAACCGTTCAATATCTTGATATCCGAAACGATGCAGAACCTGATTACACTGATGGCCAGGTAAGACGATGGAGTTCCAACTGCCCGAATATAGTCTGCGGATGATGTTACCCGAGATCGTCCTGTTTTTGGCGGCCCTGGTCGTGATAACGTTTGACGTAGTGACGAAACGTAAGTCCGGTACGGCGGTAGGGTATTTGGCGATGGGCGGTCTGGTGTTGACCGCGATTGTTATGGCCACCACCGGTTATGGGCGTGGTTTTGGCAATATGTTTATTGTTAACCCGCTGGCGTTGTTTTTTAAGGTGATATTTATCGGCGCCGCTTTTATGGCGATTGGTTCATCGTTTGGAATTACACAGAAAAAGATTGTCAATCACCGCGGTGAATTTTTCGGTCTGATTATGTTCTCGACGCTTGGGATGATGTTTCTGGCATCGTCGCGTGAACTGGTTTCGCTTTATATCGGGTTGGAGCTTACAACCATCCCGCTCTTTGTTCTGGCTGGATTTTTCAAGGATGACAAGCGTTCGGTCGAAGCTGGAATCAAGTATCTGATTGTTGGAGCTTTTTCTTCAGCGTTGTTGTTGTATGGCATCTCATTTCTCTATGGCCTAACCGGTACCACAGATCTTTTTCAAATGCAGGTCGGTTTGGCTACTAAACAGATAGCGACTCAAGGTAACATGGGTGCTATCATGGTGGTGGCGATTGTTACAATTGTTGCCGGTCTTGGGTTCAAGCTTGCTTTGCCGCCTTTCCACCAATGGGCTCCCGATGTCTACGAAGGTGCACCGACCCCAGTGACAGCGTTTTTGTCGGTCGGTTCCAAAGCGGCTGGCTTGGTTGCATTTGTCAAAGTCGTGGTGATTGGGCTGTACTCTTTCTACGAACCACTGATGAAACCGAATGACTGGGGCATCATGGTTGGTGTTCTTGCGGCCGTCGCAACGATTCTGGGCAACACGGTTGCAATCCGTCAGACGAATATCAAACGTATGCTGGCCTATTCATCGATTGCCCATGTCGGATATATGATGATTGGTTTACTGGCCATGAACGAATTAGGTTTGTCGTCAGTGGCGTTCTATATGTTCGCTTACCTGTTTACCAACATGGGTGCCTTTGCGATTGTCACGCTGGTTGAAGAGAGGACTGGCAGTTGTGATATTTCCGACTACAACGGTTTAGCTCGAAGCGCCCCGTTTGTGTCACTATCGCTGGCCATATTTCTACTATCGTTGACTGGTGTTCCACCGCTCGCCGGGTTTGTTGGTAAGTTTTATATATTTGCCGCCGCACTGAAACAGGCAGGGAGTCAGGCCGGACAGGATTGGTTATACTGGTTAGTCGGTGTGGGGATACTTACGACGGTGTTCGCACTTTATTACTACGCCAATGTTATCAAGATGATGTATTTCGGCAAGAGAGAAGACCCGCCAAAGATAACGTTAAATCCGCCGGCGGTCGCAGTGGTCGTTATCGGCCTGGTGGGCGTGATTCTGTTTGGGCTTTATCCCGCGCCCATTATCGAGTTTGCCTCCAATATTCCGCTCTCGTATGGTTTCATAGTTCCTTGAGTCGCATCGAAAAAACTTGATTTGTTAGCAACGATACCCATTATAAGGTGATTGAATTGGTGTGCTATGATGGTTTATGTCGGTAACTGATAAAATGTTTGATGTGTTGAAACGATATTTCTTAAGTGGCGTCCTTGTGGTGGTGCCGTTTATTCTCACGTTTATCGTATTGCGATTCCTATTTGAGAGCGTCGACGGCATTCTACAGCCCTTACTGCATGACCTGTTAGGATACTACCGGGCCGGTCTCGGTTTGCTGACCACGCTTCTGATTATTCTTTTAGCTGGTGTACTTACCCGAAACCTAATAGGTGCCAAGATTTTTAGCATCGGTGACCGCCTCTTGGCTCAGATGCCGTTGATTCGACCGATCTACTCCGCCAGCAAGCAACTGTTAGCCGCGCTCACCCGAACCGATAATAATTCATTTCAGGGAGTAGCGTTGATCGAGTACCCGCGCAAAGGAGTTTATGCGGTTTGCTTTATTTCTCAGCGTGTTATGATCGAAATTGACGGGAACTCAGAAGAATATTGCACCTGTTTTGTACCTTCGACCCCTACTCCGGTGTCGGGTATGACCTCGGTTGTGCCAGCGCGTGAAGTGATTCCGATCAATATGACTGTAGAGGAAGGTGTTAAATTTCTGGTTTCCGGCGGTGTGGCTTCACTAAAACTGATCAAGAATAAAGCCGCGAATCCGATCGTTACAGAAGGAGGGACTCGCAGATGAAACTTGCCAATCTTCTGATGGCACGCCGGATATCTATGAACCTGCGCGCCCGTACCAAAGAAGAAGCTATTGACGAACTGTTGGAGTTGATCGTTGCCGAGGGCATAAGTCTCGATATGGATACGATCAAGGAATTGATCCGGGAGCGCGAAGAAGTAGACAACACTTCTTACGGCCACGGTTTAGCTTTTCCACATGCCCGCACCGATGCTGTTAATGAAATGTATATCGCAATCGGTATATCGAAAGCCGGACTCGAAGACAAGACCGCTGATGGTATACCTCTCCATATGATTTGCCTGCTACTGACCCCATCAACGATCGCCAAACTCTATCTGCAAACTTTGGCCGGTCTAGCCGCCTTCGGACGGGTAGAGGGGAATCTCCAGCGGGTTCTGTCTGTTACGGCTCCAGCCGATCTGATCAAGCTGATTGGTGATGCTGGGGTCACTGTAGACAAAGAGTTGATGGTCAAAGATGTCATGCGCCACAACGTCGTCATGGTAACACCCGATGATACGCTCAAAGAGGTTGCTAACCGGATGTTTCGGCATCGGTTGTCAGCGCTGGCGGTGGTGGATAATTACAGTCGCCTGTTGGGGGTCATCAACGATCGGGATCTGATTAAGGCGGCCTTGCCGGACTACAAGTCTCTGATCTCAAATCTGAATTACTCAATCGATGTTGAACCGTTCGAGGAATTACTCAAGCGGGAAGACAAAATTAAAGTAGCTCAGCTCTATAGTGATGACTATGAAGTGGTTAGCCCCGAAACCAAGATCGTTGGAGTGGCCGCGCTGATGATTTTCAAGGACATACTTCGCGTTTTTGTTACTATCGATGACAAACTGGTTGGAGTGTTGCTTCGCAAGGACATTGTCAACATGGTGATTCGTGGCTGAGTTAGTCCTGCATAGTCATTATTAGCTTATGTCTGCCTCCCGAGGAAAATTACCTATCTCTTCTGGCAGTATCGTGTTTCTGGTGCTCTCCTTCGCGGTCACTGTTCCCGGATTGTACTACGGTATCACGCATACGCATATAGCGCCGATTCTGGGTGCATTTGTGTTTGGCGTCGCCGTGTTCGGAGCGGCCTTTATTTTGTCGTGGGCGGCTGAAGCCGCCGAAGTGGATATCTCGGAATCGTTGGCGGTAGCGATTTTGGCCTTGATTGCTGTCCTGCCTGAGTACGCTGTTGATTTTGTTTTCACCTGGAAGTCGGCCCACGACCCCGAGCAGGCGCACTATGCTATTGCCAACATGACTGGGAGCAACCGATTGTTGGTGGGTGTCGGCTGGCCGGCAGTACTGTTCGTGTTTATCTGGGCCAAGAAGAAGAAGGAGCTGGTTCTGGACCAAGGCCAGCGATGCGAGATTTTCTACTTGGCCATAGCGACGCTCTATTCATTTACGATTCCGCTCAAGGGGTCGCTTAACTTTATCGACATGGCTATCCTGATCACGATTTTTGTGATGTACACCCGCAGGTTGACACAGATGCCGGTAATTGAGCCGGAGTTTGTTGGTCCAACCCGTATTCTGGTGAATATGGCAAACCGAGGGAGACGCATTGCCACCATAGTTTTTTTCATATGGTCGGGGGCGACGATTTTCTTTGTGGCGGAACCTTTCGCCGAGTCACTGGTTGAGACTGGAGCCAAGTTGGGTGTAAGCAAGTTTCTGTTGGTTCAATGGTTGGCACCGCTCGCCTCGGAGTCGCCGGAGTTCATTGTTGCAATCACCTGGGCTATGCGTGGTAACGCTCAATCGGCGATAAAGGCGCTGATTTCGTCCAAAGTTAATCAATGGACACTGTTGATCGGCACTATTCCACTGATCTACGCAATTTCCGGGGGTGTGATCAAGCCCTTTCCGCTGGACAATTTGCAACAACATGAATTGCTTCTTACTGCGGCCCAATCGCTATTTGCACTTGCGGTTTTGGTGAATTTGAAATTGAGTCGAACCAATGGTATTTTGTTACTAACGTTGTTTATGTTACAGTTGGTAATCTCCGAGATCCGCATGGAAGTTGCAGTTCTTTATATCGTGCTGGCTTTTGTATACGGCTTCCTGCACAGAAAACAACTCATCCCTGCGGCTAAATTTGGGCTGGGTCTAAAGAGCAATTCTGGCGATTAGGTGTCCGTCTTTTTCCTCTTCTCGCGGAATCCAATTCGGGTGAACGGATTGACAATCGCACTGCTTATTGTGGTCAGGTGCGAGTTGACCCGTTTGAGATAACGAGAGTATAAACCGGCACACACAGCATCTCCCGTGGTAAGATCAGACCCACCACCTGTTTTGATCAGACCGGAACAAATAGCATCAACTGTTTTACTGAGTTCTTTCTGGGCGGCCATAATTTCACGCCCCAGCTTCTTGTCTTGAGTCTTTAATACTTCAATTGTAGTCGGGAAATGCCTGGCAATGGTCGCCTCTATTAATTGAAAGTTACTTTCCTGATTGCCACAGTTGAGTTTAGGCTCATGATCCCTGGCCAGTTCGACAATATTTTTGGTGTAGTCGCCGATTCGTTCCACCGAAATTACAATTGACACCAACGCCAACCCCGGGACCAGGTTGGTCATCCCCGCTACCGTCAGGTGGGTCAGAACATTGCGGCGGACCTCACGTTCGAATTTGTTGATTTTGCGATCCATCTTTCTGATGTCGAACGGCAGTTCACAGCCGTCAGTATCTCGCAGGACAGACCGTGAGGCTTCGTACATTTGATAATCAAATTCGAGCATTTTGACCGTGGTCGTGTAAGCCGACTCAAGGAGATTCTCGGATGAGAATAGTTCTTTGAATTTGTTAAACATCGTTTTTTACCTCATCACCAGGATAATTATTCCCGGTAATAGAAAGAATACTACAACAATATACAGGATTGGTATCAATTTTGATCTCTGTGTCAAATCAGCGAGTTTTACCGCCAACCAGATCGGAATTTTCTTCAGCGGCCAGAAGATAGCCATGCCATAGACATTAAATAGAAGGTGAGCAAAGGCTAACGATACAGCTTCGGGTGAGCCGGTTACAAACGATGCCAGGAATGCGGTCACCGTCGTGCCGATATTTGCCCCCATCATATAAGGAAAGACTTGCGAGATGGTAACTACGCCCGCTCCCAGGAGCGGGACCATTAGCGAGGTTGTTATCGACGAAGATTGAACCACCGCAGTTAGTACGATACCGAGCACCAGTCCGAGAACCGGGGTGCGGAAGATGTAACGGTGGAAAAACCGTTCCACCTTGGCCAATACCATTGATTTGAGCACGACCACAATGTAGCGCAGGGCGATGAATAGTAAGACTATCGCCAGCACAGCCGCAATCCAGGCGGTGTCGCCGGTAATATGAATGATCCACTTTGCTACTGGTTTAGTGATTGCGGCAAGAGGTGAACTGAATTCCAGACCGCCGTACCCCTCAAAAAGTCGCTCAATAAATTTGGCCGATTCGCCAATGATGTTGAAATATGCCTGTAACGGCAGGAGGACGATTACCGCGCAGATGTTGAAGAAGTCGTGAACCACCGAGCCGGCAAACGCCCGCTTGAACTCACCGGAGCGAGAGATATGCGCCAGGGAGACAATCAGGTTTGTCACAGTAGTGCCGATGTTCGCTCCCATGACCATCGGTATAGCATTTTCAAATGACAGGAAACCGGTTCCAACTAGTCCAACAATAATCGAAGTCGTTGTTGATGAAGACTGGATGATAGCGGTAGCGAGCATGCCTATCATCAGGCCAACCATCGGGTTGGATGTGGTGCTGAAGATCGATTCGGCGAATTCTTTCCCGGCCAGCTTGAAAGAACTGCCCAGGAGCGTTATTGAAAGAATGAACAGATACAGGAGGCCGATTATGGCCAATATGCGCAATACCGTCTCACCAATACGTTCCGGTTGAGACAGGGGTGACATGCGTTCCTTAAGTATGTCTGTCATACGTTCTTTGCAAATCCCTTAACAATTCAAAGATTGCGGCAATTATACGGTCATTACTGCCCCTGTCAACCGCTTTGGTTGGCTTTTTTTTGAGCTTGTTTTACCCTGATATATAAGGATGTCTTATGGCCGTGTACCCGCCGTAACCTCGATCCAGGTCTCGGGGCGGAAATATTGTGCGGCCACTCTTCGCACCGACGCGGCATTTACCTGATTCAATCGAGCCATTAGTTGTTTGTCCCAGGTAACGGCCCGACCGTAAAATTCGTTGAGTCCCATATAGTAAGCCTGATTGATCCTCGATAGCTTGGCGCTCATCAGTCGACCCCATATCTGGTTTTTGGCACGGGTTACTTCGGTCGGAGTGGGGCCATCGAAAGCGAGCTTTTCTGTTTGCAAAGTAAGGCCGTCCAGGGCACGTGCATAGTTGCTTGAACCTGTGCCGATCGACAGGAAGTACCAGCCAAAGTTACGGTCAAACCCGGTACCGGCACCTGTGGAGTAGGCCAGACCCTGTTTCTCGCGCAGGTTGTCAAACAGTCGATGTGAGAGAATAGAGGCCGCTACTTGTAGTTCAAGAGTCTCATCTGAATTTGCACCTGGCAAGCGACTACCAACCCGGATCGCGATCTGTTCTTTGGCTATCGGATAGTGAACCGGACCGGAAGCTGTTGCTGGTTCTGGCGCTACAGGTGAAGCCACCAGATCACACTTGTTGGTAAAACCGCTCCACAGATTGCGTACCCAGCCCATGACCTCCGAAGTATCTCGGTTGGTTACGATTGACATGATTAGATTCTGCGGCGAGTAGAAACAGGCATGGTAGGCACGAAGATCATCTACGCCAATTGTACTGATTGTTCGCGGTGTCCCCATGATTGGGCGGGCAAAATCGTGGTTTGAAAATATTGTCTCGAAAAATAGATTTCGGGCTGCTTGGGATGTTGACCCGGCGTTGCGTCCCAAAATTCCAAGCATTTCATTCCGAACATTTTCTACTTCAGCTGAATCAAAAGTGGGGTGGTTCACCAGATCGGTCAGCAGTTCAAAACCTTCGGAGGCGTATGGTTCAATTGTCTCGAATTTGACAAACGAGAACTGCCGTTTGGTATAGCGATCATCGAACGGTATCCAGGGATTGTCAACCAGGGTCAGGTTGGCGCCAATTGATGCCAGTTCCCGTGACAATCGGGCGGCATCCCGGCTGGCGGTGCCTTTCTCAAAACAGCGGTTGACGAAATCTGTGATTCCGGTTAGGTTGTCCGGTTCGTTCGCAGTGCGGTTGCGTCCCAGCAGATTGACTGCAAAAACCTTGCTGTCCTGGCTCGACTTGACGATCACAGTCAGACCGTTATCCAGCACCTCGCGGTGGTAGATTGAGGGATCCGTTATTTCCATTGAGACCGAATCAAGCGTGGGATAGACCAGTTTTGCGCCTGCGGTCAGGTCATACTCCTCAAAGACTGTGCTGTCAAAATGAGCGATGATACTTTCTTCGGTTGGGCAGGTTGCCTTATACGGTATTTGTGTGGAATCGGCTGGTCGAACGATAGTGGCAACATAGTTTGGGGTAGTAAGCCAGGTTTGGGCCGCAGTTTGACACTGCTTCCAGTCCACGCTATCGAGTAGTTCTGGATAGGTCTGGATCCACTCCCAGCCCCCGGTCATCATCATTGGTGAGATAATGAACGCGTAGAAATGCAGTTTCTCGGAGTAGTAAATAGCCTCGCACCGAGTCGTAGTTTTAATCCCCAGCAGATCGGTTGAATCGGCCTGGTGCGATGAAATCGCTCCCAGTATCGACAAGGTCGTTTGAACAATACTGTCACACTTTTCGGGTTGTTCGGTAACAACAGAAATCTCAAGACGAGTGAACTCGGGTCGGGTAGCCAGCGCAACCGAGACTTCAGTTGCCAACGGTTCAGCACCGCCCTGAAGCGCTATTTTCAGCGGCGAAATCTCGTCAAGAGCCAGATACTGAGCCAGCAAATCGAAGCTCAAGTAGTCAGCGGTTTTGAAGTCTGGTCCGGCAATTGAGAAATTGACATACGCCGACCGAACCTCAGCCACTGTGTCATATATGTGCTCACCAACAATTTGATCGGTGTGACCTTTGGCCTCGGCCAATTGTTGGTGCAGGTCTGTCGGTGACAGTGTGTCAGTTCTATCGGGCGACTGGATCGACCCGAAGATATCATTCATCATCTGGCGCATCGCCTCGGTATCGAAATTGCCGATCACCAGCGCAGTCATCTTGTCAGGCGCGTAGTTTGTTTTCCAATAGTCGATGATCATCGCGCGTGGGATATTAGCGATAAATGATTCGAACCCGAGAACCGGACGACCATAGATAGTGTTACCATACGCTTTCTCGGTGAAAAAATCATCGACCGGAGCGCCGGGGGCATCAGCCGACTGCCGGATTTCTTCAATGACTACTTTACGCTCTTTGGCTAGTTCATCTTCAGGGAAGATCGAGTTGAACAGCATATCGGCCTGTACCGTAAGGCCATGCTCAATATATTGTGACGGAAGCAGGACCATGAAGGCTGTCAGATCCTTGCGGGTGAATGCGTTGATGTAACCACCCAGATCACTAATCGAAGCGTCCAGTTCTTCTCGCGAAAGATTGGCGGTACCATCGAAGAGCAGGTGTTCCAGAAAATGCGTGATGCCGTTTTCGTATTCCGATTCATACTTTGAGCCGGACTTTACAAATATCACCGAGGCAATCATTGGTGAAGCGTGGTTCTCTACGAGAATCATCTTCATACCGTTTTGGAGGCTATCGATTTGCCCTGTGACAGCGGGAGTTTCGACCGCCAGGCCGGAAATCAGGCTCAAGGCGATCAGGGTTAGTTTGATTTGTGTGATAAGGTCATGGTTCATAGTAGTTAACTCCGGAATCTGCTCAATTATTATACAGGGAAGACATCTGCCTTTCCTACAAAGGATTAAGCTATTATGTGGAATGGTCGATGTCAAGCCAAGCAGAGGTTTTGCATTGACTCTTAGCAATCACTGACTATATTGGTAAGACCTTGATGAAGCAGATTGTAGACAAATTGATTTTAGGCTCTCAGGTAGCTGTGGTTGTGTTAGCTCTGTTGGCCCTTGTGGTCTCTGGAGCAGGTGCCGCCGCTCGGTTATTTGATGATCCTGGCACCCCTGCCGAGATCCTTGAGCGGCCCCAGAACGTCACTCTGGACCATAAAACGGATCCTAAAGAGGCACCTGGTGAGATGGCTACTGATGGTCGTCCGTGGACCGAGCAATCGGCCTGTCTACAGATCACTTTGATAATTCTGGGGGATACGCCACAAACACGGTTATGGACTGATCCCGGTTCGACGGCGGTCTCCGTTTGTAGTCACTCGGCCTGGGATCGTAGCAATCAGGTGTCAACATCCCCAACGCTGGTCGATCACCGTCTTGGTCATCGCTTCACCTTAGTAGGCCTAAAGCCGTCCGGCACCAGTTAGGCCTGTTTCTCCTTCCTTAGACGAACCATATTGGTTCTACCAAGTCCTCCGGCTATTTTGGGCTGGATGATTGCAATAGCAAATAATAAGCAGGAAATTATATAGAAAGGGCAGTTCATGTCAGGTCAGAAATGGCGTTTGATTCTCACTTTGTCTCTCATCGTGGTGGCTCTATTGGCTTTCTGGAACACCTTTGAGCTCTGGACAATGAGCGATGAGGACCAGGCGGTGATGAAACAAGAGAAACCGGGCGAGTTGCTGGAACTTCAGCAAAAGGCGATTCGACTCGGACTGGACCTCCAGGGCGGTATTCATGTAGTGCTTCGCGTCAAGATGGAAGAGCTTGACCGGGGGGCGGCTGAAGGTGCTGTGGAGAGGGCCATGCAGGTTATTCGGACTCGTATTGACGGGCTGGGTGTGGCCGAACCAAATATTCAGAAACAGGGTGATGACCGGATTATTATTGATCTTCCGGGTTACACCGATGCCGACCGGGCCGAAGAATTAATTGGTCAGATGGCGGTGCTTGAATTCAAATTGTTAGAGAACTATGATAATGCTTCTCTACTATTGAAAAAAATCGACTCGGTAGTTTACCGGTACGAACTGGCGCAGGCTGGTGAAGAGCTTCCAGTCGAGGCCGAAGAAACCCCTGAGGAAACTGTCGCCGAAGATACCGAAGCGGAAGTCGATGTTATGGCTGACCTGATGGGTGATACCGCAGCGGACACCCTCGATTTCGGTTTTGATGAAGATATGGGGGCATCGGAAGATCTGAATCCGTTCAGTTCGCGGCTCGATACGTGGCTTTCCAATTCCACGACCCGGTCTGCCTGGCCTGGTTATGCGGTCAACAAGCGTGACCGCCAGAGAATTGATCGCTGGCTGAATCTTCCCGAAGTCAAACGTTTGATTCCGGTTGATGTACAGTTTGCCTGGTCAACCCGCGTGGAAATTCGTGACAACCGCGAGGTGTACGATCTGTATCTATTGGAGAGGAAAGTCAAGTTTGTTGGCAAATACCTGGAGAATATCTCTCTCGGTCGTGGTCAGATGGGTGGCAACCAAGTTGATTTCCGGATTGCTTCAGATGGTATTGGCCGTTTTGCCCAGTTGACTGGGGCCAACATCGACAAGCCATTGGCGGTAGTAATTGATGGCAGTGTCGAATCGGCACCGTTTATCAACTCTAAGATTCGTGGCAGTGGCACCATTACGATGGGTGGCTCGGCGACAATTGAAGACGCTCTTAACCTGAAGATTGTCCTCGAAGCTGGTTCGCTTCCGGCACCGGTGGAGATTATCGAAAAGAACATTGTGGGCGCGTCGCTCGGCGCTGACTCGATCAGCAAAGGTTTCTACTCATCGCTGTTCGGTCTGGCCTTGGTGTTACTCTATATTGGGGTATACTATCAACTTTCCGGTGTCATTGCTGACATCGGTCTGATTTTTAACATTTTCTTCTTGTTGGCTGTTATGGCCGGTTTGGGGGCGACGTTGACCATGCCGGGAATCGCCGGTATTATTCTGACGATAGGTATCTCGGTTGATGCCAACATCTTGATCTTTGAACGGATCCGCGAAGAGTTGCGGACCGGCAAGACAGTTAGAGCGTCTATCGATGCTGGTTACCAGCGTGCGTTCGTGGCTATTTTTGATTCCCACGTAACTACGCTGATCACCGCCGGCGCGCTGTTTATTTTCGGGTCCGGCCCGATCCGCGGTTTCGCCGTGACGTTGTTCTGGGGTGTTACTATATCGTTGTACACCGCCTATGTAATCACAAAGTCAATATTCGATGTGCGCAAAGCATATCGAAAACTGAGCATATAGAAGGACGAGGAAACCATGATTAGATTAATACCAGATACCAATATCAATTTCATCGGTGTTCGTCGGATCGCCTTTGGAATGTCGTTGTTGTTGGTGGTCCTGGGTATCTTCGCCTTTGTAATGATTTCAACTGGCAAGGCCAATCTGGGTATTGACTTCGCTGGTGGCGTGATGCTTCAGGGTCATTTTGAACAACCAGTGGCTATTGACAATCTGCGTGCTACGTTAACTGATGCGTATGCGGATGCCAATGTCACCGAACTGAACGATTTTGAATACCCCAATGCTTTTATCATCAAAACCAAGCGGCCCGAGAGTGAAGAGGAGAGCTCTCAGCGGGCGACGGCGATCAAGGAATTGCTGGCCGAAAATTATGTCAGTAACGCATTCGTCCTTGATTCCGAACACGTGATCGGCCCCGCCGTGGGTGAATCGCTTCGGAAAGACGCGACCTGGGCGATTGTGATCTCATTGATCGGGATCATTATCTACATCTGGATCCGGTTCGATTTCCGTTCGGGGATTGCTGCGACGATAGCGACTTTTCACGATGTGCTGGCCGTGTTAGGTATCAGCTACATTTTGGGGCTCGAATTCAATCTGCTGATTGTCACGGCACTGTTGACCCTGGCCGGTTATTCTCTGACCGACACGGTGGTCGTGTTTGACCGGATACGTGAGAATCTCAACAAGTTCCGTGGGCGCGGCGAGTTTGTCCACGCGGTCAACCGGTCGATCAATGAAGTGCTATCGCGGACGTTCAATACTTCGATTTCGACTCTTGTTGTGGTCGGGGCCTTGTTCATTTTCGGTGGTGAAGTGCTTCGTGACTTTTCATTCGCTATAATCATGGGTGTGATAGTCGGAACTTACAGTTCGATTTTCGTAGCCAGCCCGATTGTGGTGGAGTGGGAAGCCCGCCGCCCAAGGCGATTCAAATAGACCGTAGGTTGTAGGATTATTATGTGGGCGGCAGACCTTCCGGTCTGCCGCTATGAATTCTTGTAACTATGAATTCTTGCAGGGCGAGTCCGTCTTCAAACCCGCCTTTTTATTGTCGTAGATACCGCTTTCTGTGTTTGGCAGAATCTTCGTAGGTCATGGTTGCTTGCAACCTGACATTTACAATGTTGGAACCGCAAGGGGTAACCGACCTGCTTGTACCCCACCCAGAGCGAACAGGCACAGCCTGGTAGCGTCGGGTGGGCGGTAGCCTCGAATCCGAAGAGAACCCACCCGTTGGGTGGGGTACCGTGTACCGCTCAGGATGACTCGCAAAGTGTCCGGCAGATGTCCACATCTGCCGATAATCACTACTTTATTATCACAAACTTGCCGATCTGACTGCGGGTGGCCGACTCAACCACCCAATAATATAATCCGGATTCAACCGCCAAACCCGATCGGCTCACCAGGTTCCACCAGTCGTGCATTGCCTCAGGACCGCCTTCGGGAAAATTGTGGTCTTTCTTGCCGATCAAGTCACCATCGAGTGAGAAGATCGAGATCATACAAACATTCGGGAGATTGCCAAAATGTAGAAGTCGCGCGCGGTCGGGGATGATTCTGCCCGCCCGATTTTCGTATCCACGTTCGTGGTAATCAGCGTCGACCCGGTACGGATTCGGATAGACATAAACATCTAAGTCATACGCCTCAACTGTGTCAGCCGAAGTCTGCGCGTAGCATTCGGTCAGATTATTGAGTGGGTTTGATTCGTCCGGTGGAAGGTTCCCACGTCCTCCGGCGTACCCGAAGTCAAAACTTGTCACCGAGATAAAATATGGCACGGTCGGCATGAGATTGTTGAGCACGTATTCATACTCGTAATATTTTGGCAACGGTCGGCTGTAATCGTGCGTGATGTCATCTTCGGTCCAGAGGGTTGAATCAGTTCCGGGGTCAGTCGCGTTGGGGTAAACTTTGTGGATACCAAGCGGCGATGACAGATCGTCTAAATTAGCATCGACCATCTGAAAATAAAACACCGAGTCGCCTTCAAAGAGCGGATAGTCACGCGTGTACCTGTGCGGATCGAAATTCGGATTATCGTGAATCGTTTGTAGTTCTTCGAGTGAATACGGCGGTTCATCGTTGAGCCATTTACCATAACCAGAACCGAGGTCATGCCACTTGAGTCGGAAAAAGTTCTCGCGATCATAACTTGACAGGATAGACAGCGACGCCCGCCGTGTATCCAATCCGCAGTAAACGCGGTAACCTTCGAAATCTACCAGATTTGAAAACGGGTCTTTGGTCGTTTCGCACAAGAATCCATTCCAGCGGATAGTGATTTTGCTCGGTT
Organism: Candidatus Zixiibacteriota bacterium; assembly: GCA_021163775.1. Lineage (GTDB taxonomy): Bacteria > Zixibacteria > MSB-5A5 > GN15 > FEB-12 > JAGGTI01. Next base: position 2,156 of record JAGGTI010000064.1, on the reverse strand, counting down.
CAGTGAGGATGCGCGTGAACGGCGCGGGTGGCGGGGTGTTGCCTCGAAAGTCGGGCACACCATCGCCTTTGTACCAGATAGTGTCCCCTTCGCAGATACGAAACTCGCCACAGTAACCATCGGAGTCGGTATCGTAGCCGGGGTTGTCATAGACCCACTGCGCCCAGCGGGCATTGGTCGCCAGTTCAGAGAAATCCAGTTGATCGTAAAACTCCTGCGGATGATTCGGATCAAAATGCGCCAGCGGATCGTTATGCACGTTATCACCACCGACAACAGCAATGGTGAAGCTAACTTTGTCCCGAACCGGAATATCAAAGGGTCCGAAGTAGTAATACATAGTGCTTCGCCAACCGCCTGCTATCAGATCCGCATAGGGCCAGGGTTGCATCCAACCCTCACCAGTATGATCAACCGCCGCGAACAGTTGGTCATAGGCGATAGATGGTCGGCTCAACATGTGATATAATGTCAATTCATTGGCCGGAAAGGCGAAGAATGGATTGAAGGAGCGAAATGGTTCATCCAGTGAGGGCCGACGACGCGGCCCCCAATCCTGACTTCTGGCAGCATCCCAGAGAAACCAATTATAGCCTATCTGGACAGACTCGGCCGAACTGCCAAGTAATGTCACCCCTACTGCTCCTCGGCGGGAGTGCGGACCGAACGCTCCGGATACGGGATCACCGTCGTCGTCCATGCTGTAAGCGATGTTTATGTCGTCTATATTTCCGCATTGGTCGGGCACTGGAGATTCACGCAGGAAGCCGGTGAGATGTTCGTCGCCTGTCCCCCAGATGTTGTTACACCATAGACATACATAGACATTCTCCAGGGGTTTATGCCCCATATTGGTCATTTCATAGTGAAATAGAACAAAATCATCTATTAGTGCGCCACTCCAGGCCATTGATCTTTGAGTCACTACCAGGCCTGGTGCCTCGTGCCAACCGCTTTCGTATGGATACCAGCCCCAAATAATCGAATCCTGAAATGAGACAGTGTCGTAGTAAACGCACTCAAGATCCAGCTCCGAGTGTGCGTCCGGTGAATAGTGAGGCTGGCTGTTGTTAAGCGTGCCAATCGTCCAGATGGAATTGTAATTGCCCGCATCGCCGGACCAAGCAGGGACATACGAGGACACCGTGTCGCTACCCTTAACGGCCGCAACACGCAATCTACCGGTTATGAACATATTGCGCGTACCGCGAGGGTAAACACAGCCATATATCGAATCGTTAGTAATTGGATCTGGAAACGGAAACCATTCGCCTCCATAGCGCATAGCCAAGTCGCCAAATCCGCCAATCTCATCAACCGTAAGCTGAATGTTACCCTGGCTGTGGGCGGCCAAAGGCCAGGGATAGTCGGGAACCTGGGCTAATGCCCCATGCGAAGTACACAACAGAGTCACGCCTAACATGACCGTAACTATAGTTTGAGTCTTTGTACACATCATTCGGATTTTTCTCGATTCAATTGCTTGCCACCTGACTGCCATTCCTGACTTCTTAGCTTAGTAACGATGAACCGCTCTCGGGTGGGTCACTTGGCCTCTGAAACCGTTATGGGCACAAATATGCCACGTCACACGGGGGCGTGCCATCGTAGACACAACCCACGTTCTTGACAAAGTGGCCCCACCCCGATTGATACAAAGGATACCCTGGACAATCAAATACGGGACAACATGAAACTGCATACGCTGTACTGGCCATCGTAAACGCAAAAGCGAACGTGAATGCGAACAGAAATAGCGCGGCATAAGTTACTATAATCTTCTTAGTCATAATATCACCTCCTTTCGCATCATAATTAGCCTTCCGATGGTTTTCATCTCGGCTCGATGTATATGGTGATACATAATGTTCATATCAGGAACGGCAAGTCAGGCGGTTTGAGTTTTAGGTTACGTAGTTGTGTCCGGCAGATGTCCACATCTGCCGAGTGTCGGGTTTCTCCGTCCTGACCATCTCGTCACCCTCGCGGAAGCGAGGGGCTGGACTCACGTTTGAAGTGCAACACTTTTTCCCAAAATAGTTCAGCTGGTGTCCTAAAGTCCAGACATTTTCGAGGGGTGTTGTTATATGCCTGGATAATTTCAACGAAGCGATCCTCCGGTAGTTTTGCCAGATCGGTTTTTCTGGGGAGATACC
>JAGGTI010000096.1 GCA_021163775.1 Candidatus Zixiibacteriota bacterium | reverse complement strand
GACATGAGCGATTTCTTGACCGGTGGCAATCTCAGAAATCCACCCACCATCGCCCGCATGAAACCTTGCGCTTTGCTCTGCGGATTGTCAAACATCAGGTTCTGAAGGTTCCCGCGTTCCAAACTCTGCAGAATCACGCGCTCAAAAGTGTCCTCGGGATGAAATACCCGTTGTTTGCGTGGTACCAGTTTGAGTGATTCAGTGGTGCATTCAAGAACACAGACCCCACAACCTAAACAGATATTCTCGTTGACGCGTGGAATATCGCCATTGGTGCTTTCGATAGCATTCACCGGGCAGGTATCTTCACAGATACCACACGCGGCGCATTCTTCGTTGTCGATTTCAGCAATATAGTTCGATGTCACCACGGTATTAGGATATCCAAACCGACTTACCCCAAGCAAAACATTACAGCAACAGCCACAGCAATGACAGATGTACGAAATATCCCGCTTGACATTATCGGCGCACAGGACCAGGCGCATTTCTTTGGAGCGAGCGTTGTTCTCCAGCATCTCGGTTTTCGATACTTCTTTGGCAAAACCACGGCGGATCACCCATTCGGCGGCAGGGCCAAAAGTCGAGCAGGTCTCTAAAGGAACATCGCACGTCTTCTGCCCCATGTGCAATTTCTCGTGTCGGCAGGAACAAATACCAATAGCGAACCGTTCGGCACTCTCTACAATCGCGGTCGCTTTCTCGTAATCCAGCACCTCGACAAAGTCTTCATTGACAACCGTACCCTCGTGTGGCAACGTCCTTAGCGGTGATATTTTTTGGCCAGACCCGCAATTGGCCTTGTAGAAAGTTTCAGGATCGTTGAGATAATCGTGAAACAACCGCGCCCACTCTTTGGTGTTTAGCTCGCCCCGGGTGCGCATCATTGTAAATTCAAAAATGCCCACGACCAGGGGCGAAACCATGTACTGGTATTTTTCCTCAAGGCTAACATCCATCACCAGTCCTTTGGAGCAGAGGCTCTCCAGCAGTTTTTTCAGCGTTGTCTTGTCGTAACCGGTGATCTTGGCAATCTTGTCAAACGACGCCATCCCATACGGCATCTTGACAATCAAATCGGCCTCATTGGTGGAATACAGTTCTTTGACGATAGCGTGAAAAGTATCGCTCCAGGGGGCGCGTGTCATCAGGCCGTCGATTTTCCGGCCTAACTGCCGATAGACATCTTTGCCAACCATATGTCCCATGCTACGGCTCCTTGATTTCGAAGTCGTTATAAGATGTGATGTCAGACCTGTAGAACTAAGCCCAAAACAGTATAGCGGAAGAGATAGCCGAACACAACACGGTATTCGGCCAAACAGAGTTATTCAACAGTGACTGATTTGGCCAGATTGCGGGGTTGGTCGACATGACAACCACGCATCACTGCGATATGATAAGCCAGCAATTGTAACGGGACAACACTCAACAACGGCGTCAGGAGCCTGTAGGTCTTCGGAATATAGATCACATGGTCGGCGCGATCGGCGATTTCTTTGTCACCCTCGGTAGCGATCGCGATTACGTGCCCCTGGCGAGCTTTGATCTCGGCGATATTTGACATCACCTTGCCATAAATTGGACCTTCGAGGGCGATAACTACCACCGGCATATTTTCATCAATGAGTGCGATCGGCCCGTGTTTCATCTCGGCGGCCGGGTAACCTTCGGCGTGAATGTAACTGATCTCTTTGAGCTTCAGCGCGCCTTCCAGCGCTACAGGGAAATTGATTCCACGTCCCAGGTAGAGGAAATTATTGGCCTTATAATAACGATGGGCGATCTCTTTGATCAAATCTTCATTAGCCAGTATCTGCTCAATCTTGGATGGAATTTCCTCAATAGCATGAATCATTTCATGCCCCTGTTGTGACGACCACTGCCGCATCCGCGCGAGAAGGTTGGCCGCAAGTGACAGGACAATGACTTGAGCAGTGAATGCTTTTGTTGAGGCAACCCCGATCTCCGGTCCGGCGTGCAGATAGACACCGCCATCAGATTCACGAGCGATAGTTGAGCCAACCACATTGACCAATCCAAGCACGGTCGCACCCCGATTACGAGCCTCACGCATGGCCGCCAGAGTGTCGGCTGTTTCACCTGATTGGCTGATTGCAAACAAGACCGTATTTTCATCCACAATTGGTGATCGATAACGGAATTCGGACGCGTACTCTACCTCGGTAGGGATACGGGCGATCTCTTCAATCATATACTTACCGATCATCGCTGCATGCCATGAGGTTCCGCAGGCAGTAAGGAGAATCCGATTGATGCCGCGTAGTTCTTCGATCTGCAGGTTAAGACCATTGAGCCGAGCCACACCGTCCTCATGATTGAGACGACCACGGATAGCATTGCGAAGCGTATCCGGTTGCTCGTGGATCTCCTTGAGCATAAAGTGATCGAAACCACCCTTTTCTATTTCATCGAGCGACCAGCTTATCTCAGAAATCGGCGGTGTGATCTCAACATTCTGAATAGTTGTAACTTTGTAATCGTCAGCGGTCACGGTCGCGATCTCGCCATCTTCAAGATAGACCACTCGATTTGTATGTTCGAGCATAGCAGAAACATCGGATGCCACAAAGTTCTCGTTGTTGCCGAGACCGACCACCAGCGGGGAACCCATCCGCGCGGCAATAATAGTACCGGGATGTCGGACTGAGACAACCGCAATACCATAGGTACCTTCGACCTGAGTCAGGGCCAGCCTGACAGCTTTAGTCAAATCGCCGGTGTAACTGAAAGCGATCAGATGCACCAGCACCTCGGTATCAGTTTGGGTGTGGAAAACTACTCCCTTGCGGGTAAGGAATTCACGCAGAGCGCGGTAGTTTTCGATGATCCCATTATGGACCAGCGCAATTTCGTGTTTGTTGTCGATATGCGGGTGAGCGTTGGTTTCGTTCGGTTCGCCGTGGGTGGCCCAACGGGTGTGAGCTATGCCGTGACAGGAATCTAATTTCTGGTCACCGAGAACCGCTTCCAAATTTACGATCTTCCCCACTGAACGTGAAAGCATCAGACCAGTATCGGTTAGAAGCGCGATACCAGCGGAATCGTAACCTCGGTATTCGAGCCGCTTAAGGCCGCTCATAAGAATCGGTCGCGCCTTCCTGGAACCAACATAACCTACGATACCGCACATAAGCGCACCTTTTGCTACTTGAAGAACTTAATGACTTTGCGACGCAACTGCTCGGTCAGCTTGGCGTCGTTGGTCTCGACTATCAATCTGAATATCGGCTCAGTATTGGATTTCCGTAACTGCAACCAACCGGCTTCAAAATCGAAACGTAATCCATCACGACGATCCACTTTGGACCGGCCCAGAAGATCAGCCGCCTGCTTTTCAAAGCGAGCTAACCGGCGATCAAAATCATCAGGCAGAGTCGCTTTGGCCTTTATATTATAATATCGTGGAAAGGTTTCCAACAGTTGCGAAAGGGTTCGTTTGGTTTCGGCCAACGCCGATAACACCAGCGCCGCACCGATCAGAGCATCACGACCAGCGTGGAATTCCGGGTAGATCACTCCTCCGTTGCCTTCACCGCCTATAACCCCGCCCTTTTTATTCATCATCTCAACGACATTGGCTTCACCGACTTTGGAGAACCAGACCCGTGAACCAAGCGCCTTGGCGATATCGGCTGTGGTACGCGAGGTTGACAGGTTGATCACGGTCGGGCCGTGACGTTTGCGCAACACCTGGTATACGGCAATTGTCAGCGTAAGCTCCTCGTGAACCGGACGGCCACGCTCATCAATCAAAACCAGGCGATCACAATCAGGATCACAGGCCAGGCCAAGATCAGCTTTGTGCCGTTTGACAGCCCTGGCCAGTTGACCGAGATTCTTGGGGAGCGGCTCAGCTTCGTGCACAAAGTTGCCGTCACCTTTGCAATTGATCCGATGCACTTTGGCGCCGAGTCTTTCCAACAATTCAGGCAAAGCCTCCGAGCCAGCCCCGTTGATAGCATCAACCACAACCGTGAACCGCGCCCGCTTGACAGCCCGCCGGTTGATCGTTTTAACCGCCAGCGTTTTTTTGATATGTTTATCCACCCAGGACGGGTCGTGACTCAGAGACCCTAACTTCTCCACTGGTTGATAGGCAAACCGGCCCGACTCAAATATCCGGTTCATCTGTTGGTACTGCGCCAAGGTCAGAAACTCCCCAGAGGCATTAAAAAACTTGAGCGCATTCCACGAGGCCGGATTGTGCGATGCCGTCACACAGATCCCGCCGGTCGCTTTGAGATCCTTCACAGCAATCTCGACTGTCGGTGTCGGCACTATTCCAATATCAATAACGTCGCGGCCAACCGCCATGAGTCCAGAGGTCACTGCTCGGCGAACCATTTCACCGGAAGGTCGGGTATCGCTACCGATAACAACCTTACCCCGTTTGAGGTAGGAGCCAAAAGCGGCTCCATAGGTTGTAATTGTCACGGGGTCCAGACTTTTACCGATCACACCCCGGATGCCGGAAATCGATTTCATCAACTTATATTTTTTCATAGCGTCACGAATATATCGACCCAGGCCGACCAACCAAAGCTTGAAATTGCCTAATTGAGGTGATCAGCACTTGGTTAAAACTTCCCCCATAGCGGTGTGAATCCGGCTATTTGAGGCCAGAAGGTCATTGTCTAAAATCGAATACGGTCGGCCATCAACACGCGTGATCCGACCACCAGCATTCTTGACGATCAAAGTCGCCGCGGCCGTATCCCAGGGACGGAGTTTCAACTCCCAGAAACCGTCGATTCGCCCGCACGCCAACCAGCAGAGATCAATTGCCGCCGAACCAGCACGCCTGATTCCCTGCGCCTTCTTGGCCATCCGAGCAAACAATCCCAGGTTATTCCGTTTGGCGGTTCCAATATCGTAAGCAAAACCTGTCGCCAGCAACGAACGTTCCAGATTCCTTTCATTCGTTACCTTTATGCGATGTCGATTGAGATAGGCGTTGCCGCCTTTAGCACTCCAGAACAGTTCGTCACGTTCCGGGTCACATACAGCGCCCACCACGACCTCGCCCCGGTACTCAAGCGCCACCGACACACAGTAAACCGGAAAACCGTGCGCAAAATTTACCGTACCATCAAGCGGATCAATCACCCATCTATATTCCGACCGCTGTCCGGTAGCGCTACCTTCTTCCGCCAGTATTTCATGATGAGGGTAGCGTTGCTCAATACGTCCGGTTATGAGATGTTCGGATTTCAGATCATACTCGGTGACCGGGTCGATCCGTCCCTTGTACTTGATTCGCCGCGGTCGGTTGAAACCACGCTTGACCATCCGAGCGGCATCAGTAGCCAAAGATCGGGCAAAAGCTGTAAATTCGCTGAGTTCTTTCCGTGTCATATTTATCTCACTCTAACAAGTAGGTCGGTACCCCTTGCGGTTTCGACATTGTGAATGTCAGGTTGCAAGCAACCGTGACCTACAAAACTGTGTGGTACCAGTCGTATGGCGGATCCGTCTTCGAATTCACCATAAACGTGCCCGGCAGAACTTTTACAACAACCTGACTAATCCTTTCCGATACGCACCGCCTGTTTGCGAGACTGCAATCGGTACAACTTATGGTATATCCCCTGCTGTCGCATCAGTTCCCGATGGGTTCCGCTCTCTCGCAGTTCACCGTGATGCAACACTAAGATACGATCTGCTTTTTCGATTGTCGATAAGCGATGAGCTACAATAATAGACGTACGCCCTTCGAATAACCGTTCCAAAGCCGACTGAATCAGCGTTTCGGTTTCAGTATCAACCGAACTGGTGGCCTCATCCAACATCAAGATATCAGGATCGTGGGCCAGCGCCCGCGCAAACGATAGCAACTGTTTCTGCCCGGTCGACATAGTAGCGCCCCGTTCACGAACTTCCGATCCAATATCATCTTCGAATCGCCGCAGGAAACGATCGAAACCGACCCGATGCAAAGCCTCACGCACCTGGTCATCGGAGATGTCATCATCGCGCAAACGAACATTGCCGGCGATGTCACCGCTGAAGATGAACACGTCCTGAAGGACCAGCGCCAAGTGAGAACGAAGGCTGTCGATAGCCATCTGTTTCAACTCGATTCCGTCCAAACGGATTGACCCGCGCTGATAGTCGTAGAAACGGTAGAACAGCGAAATGAGCGAACTCTTTCCCGCACCAGTAGCACCGACAATTGCAATTTTCTGTCCCGGCTCAACACTGAACGATACGTCTTTGAGCACCCAGTCATCATTATTGTAAGCAAACCAGAGATTCTCGATCTCAATTCGACCAGTACAGTGCTCAAGTTTACACGGTGAGGTGGGCGAAACGATAGTGGAACTGGTGTCGAGCAGGTTGAAGATCCTCTCCGATGAAGCCATCGATGCCTGCAAGATGTTGTACTTCTCGGAGAGATCGCGTATCGGCCGGTAGAACATCTCTACCAGTGTGATAAAAGCAACCAGTTCGCCGAAAGTCATCAGGCCGCTCTCGATCCTAAAGCCACCAAAATAAAGCACCAGTCCGATAGCTAATGTGCTGATAATTTCCACGGTCGGGAAAAACATAGCATAGTAGTAAATTGAACGGAAATGTGCGGCTCGGAGACTAAGATTGATTTCGTCGAACTTGCGAAAGGCGCTATCCTCCTGGTTGAACAACTGCACCACTTTGATACCAGTCACATGCTCTTGCAGGAAAGCGTTGATATGGGCCACTCGCGCACGAACTTCACGATAGACATTGCGAACTTTCGCCCGAAACACAAACGTCACCGCCACTAACAGGGGTACCACAGTAAAAGTGATCAGCGCCAACCGCCAATTGTAATGTAGCAAGACACCGACAATCAGAGCCAGCGTAAAGAGATCGCCAATAATCGCGACCACACCCGAAGAAAATATCTCGTTGAGAGTGTTGACATCAGAGGTCACCCTTGTCACCAATCGACCGACCGGGTTCTTATCGTAGAAGGCAAGGTTCATCCGCTGAAGGTGAGCAAAAACCTGCTGGCGGATATCGTGGAGCACTTTCTGCCCAAGCCAGATCGTCAGGTAAGTCTGGCCATAGCGCACTGCGGCCCCAGCCACTAACACCGCGGCAAACAGCAGACCAATATTGGTAAGGCCGTCAAGATCATTCTTACCAATGTAGTCATCGATAGCTATCTTCATCAGGTGCGGAACGGCCACTTGTAGCAACGACACCACCAACAGCATAAACGCGGCTGACACCACTGCCACACGATACGGCCGAAGATAAGTAAGCAGGCGTTTCATCAGGCGGGCATCGTAAACCTTGCCGAGAGCTTCTTCTTCATGGTAATTATTTGCAACCACTACAGGCTCTCCAGTTGTTCGGCCAATACCTGCGCCCGATACAGATCGGCATATCTTCGACCAAGCGTTATCAACACTTCGTGATTGCCCTGTTCAATAATTCGACCATCTTCCAGAAAAATAATCTGGTCAGCGTCCTTCACCGAAGACACCCGGTGCGACACAATGAACGTCGTCAATTGCTCGGCATGCGCATTAATGCGCTGGTTTATCTCGTATTCGGTCTCGGTATCAACGGATGAGGTCGCATCGTCAAGAATCAGTATAGTCGGTTCAATCATCGCCGCCCGTGCGATAGCGACTCGTTGTTTCTGTCCGCCCGAAAGCGTGATACCCCGTTCACCGACCATTGTTTCATAGCGATCGGGGAATTCATCAACATCCTTGGCCAGCGCGGCAAGTTGAGCAACCTGAGCTACCTCGTCGATAGAAGCATCGGCCCGGCCGAACCTGATATTGTCCGCCACAGTGGCCGAGAACAAAAAAGGTTCCTGGGCTGTAAATCCGATCCGACGGCGCAGGGCATTGATATCCCAATCATTGATATCGATATCATCGACAAACAGTTGATCACGTGCTACCGGGTACAATCGGGCTAACAAAGCGACCAGGGTTGTTTTGCCGGAACCGGTCAGGCCAACAATGCCCAAGGTTTGCCCCGGCTCAACGGTAAGGCTTAAATCGTTCAGAATCGGCGCTTCATCATAGGCAAAATTCAGATCTCTGAATTCCACTTTACCACGAACCGATTTCTCATCAGATTTTGGCTCGGCACATCCAGTGGGGATATCGGATGTAGTGTTGAGAATCTGGTTTATTCTATCAAGCGAAACCGTCCCGCGCTGATACAAAGAAACAACCCAGCCAATCGCGATCAACGGCCAGGTCAGCATGCCCAAGTACAGGAAAAAAGCGACAACAGTCCCGAGTTCGATCTCACCTCGGATAACATCGCGACCACCAACGTACAACACCACCAACATCAAACTGGTCGCCACCAGTTGAAATAGCGGATAAAACGCCGCATGCAATCGGCCCAGGCTCAGATTGAGCTTAAAGTAATGCTCCGACAGGTCAGCAAAGTTCTCGATCTCATGATCTTCCTGGCGATACGCTTTGACTACCCGCACACCAGACAGATTCTCCTGGCAAACCGCAGTCAGGTGCGCAAAATGCTCCTGGATTTTTAGAAACCGCCGGTGAATCATATTGCCAAGCTTGTTCATACTGATCGGAAAAACCAGCGCAGGAATAAGAGCATAAAGCGTCAAGCGGGGTGACAGCATAGCCATCATAGTCAGTGCGCCGGTAGCCACAACCAACGTGTTGGCAATATGCATCATCGCCGGACCGATCATCATACGGACCGCTTCAAGATCGTTCGTGGCCCTGGCCATAATATCACCAGTTCGATTCTTGTCATAGAAAGATGGTGACAGTTTGAGCAGGTGTGCGACCAGTTCGCCACGAATGTCGTACTCCAGATGGCGTGACATCCAAATGATCGTCCGGCGAATAGTGAAGCGGCAGATTCCGGAAGCGATCGACAGACCAATCATAGCCAGAACCAGCAAACCGACTTCACTCATAGGCGAGCCGGTTTCCAGACGATCAAAAATCAGTTTGGTAAGATAGGGCGGAACTAACATCAACCCGTTGGCACCAATAACAGCCAGCACCCCAACGACCAAATACCAGCGGTAACGCCCCAGGTACTTGGTAACCGTTGAAAAGCGGGAAAAAGTTGTTTTACTCTCGTTGGCGTTCATTGACACAGTCGTCGAGTCTGATCATACCTACTGTGATATTATAACCAATCGCGACCTTAGTAGTTCAAGATATTGGCCAGAAGATGAATCGCCTCAATATTCAACTGGGAGATCATCTCAATCAGCGGTAAACCACAGAAAATAACCTGACCATCACCCAAACGCGAGATCGATAGCAGAGTGGCCCCGGAGGGTGTTACGTAAATATTCTCCGCTGGTGTCATCACTGCGGCTCCAACGCGACGACGGATATTCATCCAGGCCAACAAGTTGCTTTCGGAGATATCGTAGGGCTGCGAGAGGATTCTCGCCTGAGGAATCCGGTTGAGCAGTTCACTACCGATCAGGTGTTCGATTGATGGTGCCAAACCTACCGGCAAGACTCCTTCCGGCCAATCGGTCGGTTGACCGAAAATAACCAGCGATCCACCCTGCCGGATATAATCCTCAAGCCGTCCGCGAACAATCGGGAACGATGGATAGTCACGCATCGCACCGGAACCTACCAGAATCACGGTGTACGCTTCAAGATCACCAGTTTTCAGGGTGCGGTCAGTCAGGGGACGGTAGGTAGCTTTGGTCATGCGCAGAATATCTTCCAGCGTTCCGGTGCTATCCGGCATGAGACCAACTGTCACCTTGTCATCAATTTTACAAGCGCCAATACGGAGCATACCAGTGTCGGACGCCACCTCACGACCATCGACCGACAACGTAATAGTCGGGTGGTGTATACCCAATTCAAATAATTTCGAAACCGAGAATGGGATTCTGACAGTCTTTGTCACATACCCTTTCTCGACCTTCAAATTCTGAACATAGGCTCCGGCAAATACACCTCGGGGAGTCTTGAGGTTAAGTGATACCGTCCCATGATAATAGCGTGGTTTGGTTATAACCGCTTTCCAGTTCATAGCCGAGACGACCTTGTCGACCTCCAACCTGGCCACTGGTGGCACAAAGAAAAACTTGGGGTAAAATTCAACCTGCAATTCAGGACGTTCCCAAATCGGAATCGCCGAGCGAACTGTCAGCGGCACCGCACCGTAGTAGATTTCGGCCATGAAACTGAGTGATTCGGGCATAGTAGCCTCGAGACGACTGCGGTCAATCTCCACCGAGTATTCTCGAACAAACGATTGATGCGGAGCGATCTTTCTCGAAACTGAATCAAGCACGATTGCGGATGTATCCCAGTAAGGCTCAAATCGAACATACGACAAATCTATTTGACGTGGCCCATTCACTGTCAGCGAAGCTCTGAACTTTAGTTTCGGGCCGTGAGGGGAATCGCGCAGAAGAATGCTCCCCTTCCAATCCATGCCAATTTCTTTGAGCACCGCTCGCTGTGCCCTATCGGTTAGCCGTGTCATGTACGGTTGGATATCGGAAAGAGTATCAAGCCTTGGGGCCGAGCCAATTTGATCGGCCAAAGCCAGCAATGCCTTATAGCCAGCGATAACATTCTCAACCCGCTTCGAGCCAACTGTCCGGCGGGCACCTTCAAAAAAGGCCACAAACATCCGCGCCCGATTTATAAACGAGCGTTTGACTGCCCCATCACTCAACAGCGTGTCAAAAAGTGGCAGGAGTCGCAACGGCTCCAGGCCGGAAAGAAAATCCGGGTCCGGTTGATCGAACTCGGGGTGGCGCATGGTCAACTCATAACGCATCAGTCGGATATCATCTAACCGAGTTATCTGCATCCAGGGGTAAAGCTGTGGAATATCAAGCCGCATCCGATCCTGGTAACGATCAAACATCTCCGACCAGCCAACCGTGACAGTCGGCCCATTGGCGACCGAAACAACTGATGGATCAATGCAACGATAAACCTTGCGGAGACCAAATATTGATCCGGGATACGACTCCATATGTTCTATTTTCTCTGCCAGGGCCGACAAAAGCTGGCTCGGAGCAACAGCGCCAACGATCAACAAATCCGGTTGACGCTGGCGAAACTGTACGGCAAGAACCGAGTCGAGCAGGAGAGAATCTTCCGGTTCGACAAAGTAATTATACAGGTGGATCCCCTTGCCGGCAATCTCACTGGTCTGATAGTAGAAACCGTGACTGGCTGTAATCGTCAGCAGGTCGATGCGGCAGGCGGATTCTTCGCTGAGATAGAACAGCGTTGGCCAGTCGATCTCTTCCGGATCATCAAACAGATAGAGAACCTGCAAGTCGGTCAGGGTCTGACTGAGCGGATCCAGGGCTTTTGCCCGATCAGGGGTAATGCCTATGAAGGCTGTCACTATCAGACAGAGTCCGATAAGGTTTATCAAACGTCGGTTCATCATAATCATACTGAAATATATCAGCTTGGGAAATCGGATGTCAAAGTTGAAATCATGTATTCAGAGGCAGACAGGGAGGTCTGCCGCCCACGGCACCCCACCGCAAGCGGGCTTGTTGAAAAAGTCCTCTTGTGTAGTTGCGGCAGGTCCTTCGAATTCTCCTGGGCGAATACGTGAGACCTGCCGCTATTGTCTGACATGCACTTACGTGTCAGGCCACAATCCCGTCTTGACGGGACAAGGACCCGACACAACTGTGAATAGGGTTTATCAACAAGCCCCTAGCGGATGGGGCACCCGAAAAGAAACACACACCACCGGGGCCACCCGGCCAGATGTGGACATCTGCCGGACACGTTAATGTCAAAACCACAAGGGGTTTTGACCTGCCCGACAATGTCGGAACCGCCAAGGGGTTCCGACCTACTCTAAAATCTCTTCATCTTCGGCGCGCCAGGCCGGATCGACAATGCAAAGGAAAACCAGGTCGGTCTCCCCTGGGTTGCGAATCCACTGAACCGCACCGGGTGGGATTTCAACCAGGTCGCCCGGTTCCAGATCAGCGCACTCTTCGTCAACATGCATCTTTCCACACCCCTCTATTATGTAGTAGACTTCATCGTTGCTCAACCGATGTCGTATGGTCGACTGTCCCGGCGCAACTACGGCATGGGCTATCGAATAGCGACCATCAAAAACGCTATCACGATCAGGGTGTACCAGTTCGCGCAGGCGGACTTTATCTCCTGCGATAATTTCTTTGCACTCACTAAGTTTGGTAACTCGCATCTTATCGCACAATGTCAAATAGTAGGTCACGCCGACTCGGGGCGTGACAAGAGGTGTCGGGCCTCAAGTAGGCCCGACCTACTTACTGTCAATAATAGCAGAACCGCCAAGGGGGTTCTGCCCTACAGTGCTGGATTTTCGCATAATATTATTGCCAAGAAAAAAGCCGCCCGAAGGCGGCTTATACTTTACAGCACCTGATTTTCCCGGAGCTTGTTAAACAGCTTATCTGCGATTTCATCAGGGGTCTCACCTTCGATAAATTCGCCCTTAGCTCGTGGCGGAGGAGGTGCTACGCTCACATTCTTAGTACCGGAATTGGCTCCTACTTCGGACCCATCAACACCCAAATCAGCCGCTGACCATTTTGTGATCTGCTTTTTCTTGGCGGCCATTTTGCCCTTGAGCGAAGGTAACCTCGGCTCGTTGATTTCTTTAATAACCGACACCACCGCCGGCAGTTTCAACTCGACCACATCGTAGCCATCCTCAGTCGTGCGAAAGACTGTCGCCTGTCCATCGCCCAGCGCTTCGAATTTCTTGACAAACATTGCCTGGGGTATATCAAGACCAGCCGCGACCGCGGCGGGAACCTGGGAGGCATCCGAATCGACTGCCGCCCGGCCGGCCAATATCAAATCGAACCCATCTAATTTTCGTATTCCCGCCACCAGAATTTTAGCCATCGCCTGCTGATCGGAACCAGTGAAGGCATCATCGTAAAGCAAATAAGCCTCATCGACACCCAGGGCCAGGCAGTTACGAAGAGCCGATTCGGCCCGTTCGGAACCAACCGTAATTACCATACACTTGCCGCCGGTCTGCTCCTTGATGCGGAGTCCTTCTTCGACCGCGTATTCATCCTGAGGATTTACAACTCCCGGACCTTCAGGGTAAACCACTTTGTTAGCCGCTTCATCAACCTTGATTAGCGCTATCTCAGGAACCTGCTTTACCAAAACCACCACATTCATATCAAAACCACCATTTTACTATTACAAGCCAATAATCGGGCAGAAATATGTCTTAAATGGTGCGTCTTGTCAAGCTCTCGAACACAAAACAACGGCCCGCCTGGAGACGGGCCGTTATCAATTAGTTGCTGTTGAAGAATCAATTACCGTTTCCGGCGTGCTGGTTTCTTCTTAGCGACTCTCCTCTTGGCCGGTTTTTTCTTCGCGACCCTTTTCTTGGCTACTTTTTTCTTAGCAACCTTCCTCTTGGCCGGTTTTTTCTTCGCGACCCTTTTCTTGGCTACTTTTTTCTTAGCAACCTTCCTCTTGGCCGGTTTTTTCTTCGCGACCCTTTTCTTGGCTACTTTTTTCTTAGCAACCTTCCTCTTGGCCGGTTTTTTCTTCGCGACCCTTTTCTTGGCTACTTTTTTCTTAGCAACCTTCCGCTTAGCCGGTTTCCGTTTCGCGACCTTTTTCCTGGCTACTTTCTTCTTGGCAACTTTCCGCTTAGCCGGTTTCCGTTTGGCCGCCGCTTTTTTCTTCACGACCTTTTTCTTAACCGCCTTCTTCAGACCAAGCACCTGAGCTTTAGCCTGCACCGATGCCACTGTCCGTTTCAGTTTCTTGGCAATCTGCGTAGTAGTGTTAGCTTTGTACATCTTGCGCAGTAAAGCGACATCAGCCTTAGTCCAGGCCTTGGCACCTTTACGCACTTTCCTCACTACCTTTTTCTTCGCAACGACTTTTTTCTTCGGTGCGGCTTTTTTCTTTTTGGTTTTGCGCATTGAACGTGACTCCATGAAAAGTTAACCTGTGATCGGTAATGTCAATCGTCAGTGCACTATCTCCTGTGCTGATAGATCGACGGCATCGACTTCACCACTTCAAAGTTCGTAAGCAATTTAGATGCGCGCTATATGCTGTCAACAATTAAAAACAAAAACAATCACAATAAACTGTCACATCAATGTGATCAAATCAGATCGCATGCAGTGTATTCATAATGATAGTCATCATCATATATGCGTATTATTACAATGCAATCATCGTCAATACACTACTCCATCACACAGTAAAGACACGAATGTATTGGATAATAAATGAGAACTGTGACGCCGTTACTCGGACGGATGTTCGTTGAGATAATCCAGCGCCATGTGCGCCGCTTTCTGCTCGGCATCTTTCTTGGATGGTCCAGCGCCTTCACCTAAAAGACGCCGACCCACCTTGACAACCACCCCGAAGGTTTTGTCATGGTCAGGCCCTGATTCCCGCACCACTTCGTAACACGGCAATTCGGTACCGATCGCCTGTATACGTTCTAACAGGTCGCCTTTGTAGTTCTGTTGAGCAACATCGTTTACAATATTATCTCGACGAGAATACAAACAATCAAGAATCATGCGCCGAGCGGCTCCAAGACCACCATCAAGATAGATTGCACCGATAATAGCTTCCAAAGTATCGGAAACAATTGATGGTCGTTCCCGTCCACCGCTTCTCTCTTCGTCAACCGACATTAGGATGTGTTCGTTAAACCCGCACTCGATACCAACCCGGACCAAAGCAATTTCATTGACCAGCATCGCCTTCAGTTTTGTTAAGTCGCCCTCAGCTTGATCGGGATGGTCACGATACAATTGGTCGGCAATTACCAATCCAAGAACCGAGTCACCCAGGAACTCCAGTCGTTCGTTGGAAGGTAAATCCCCATTATGAACCCGAGCCAGTGAGCGATGAGTCAGCGCTAGACGGGCCAGTTTGGGATTATCAAAATGGTAACCAAGAAGTTGTTCTAATTTAGGAAGATCGGAGACCTCCGTCTCCGAAGCAGAAAACAGTTGCTTGAATTTCTTCCACAGAGTCATCTAATCACTACTGTTAACTTTTCCTACCAGCAGGGAGACATTGTGGCCACCAAAACCGAACGAATTTGACAGCGCATAATTGACCGGGCATTCTCGTTTCTGTCCGGGTACATAGTCAAGATCACACTCGGGATCAGGGACATTGAGGTTGATTGTCGGATGCACCATACCGGTTTCAATTGTCTTGAGTACTATGACCAACTCCAACGCCCCGGCGGCACCCAGAAGATGGCCGATCATTGACTTTGTGGAATTGCACGGAATCTTATGAGCACGTTCACCCAGAACAGCCTTGATCGCCTTGGTTTCAGCGATATCACCTAAGCCGGTTGCGGTACCATGGGTATTGATATAATCAATCTGCTCGGGCGCAATATCAGCATCCTTCAGGGCCATGCTCATAGCCAATTTGGCTCCCAGGCCTTCCGGATGAGGCGCGGTCAGATGATGTGCATCGCCACTCTGCCCGGCTCCAACCACTTCGCCGTAAATACGTGCTCCCCGTTTGACAGCGTGATCGTACGATTCAACCACTAACATAGCGGAACCTTCGCTTATCACAAATCCGTCACGATCATTGTCAAACGGTCGCGATGCCTTTTCCGGTTCATCGTTGCTGGTTGACATCGCCTTGGCTTTACAGAACCCGGCCAAAGCCGATGGGCTGATCGGTGCCTCGGCACCACCAGCCAACATAATTTCCGCTTCACCCCGTTGGATAATACGGTAAGCATCAAGAATGGCGTGCGAACTAGAGGCACACGCCGACACTATTGCGTAATTTGGGCCGTGAAACCCGAAACGCATCGACACTATACCTGCACACATGTCAATGATCATCATCGGAATAAAAAAGGGCGATACTCGCCCAGGACCGGACTTAACCAGTCGCTCATGCTGGTCTTCAAAAGTGCCAATACCGCCAATCCCCGAACCGATTATCACACCAATCCGGTCGTGATCAATCGCATCCAGATCAAGCCCTGAATCATCAAAAGCCATCTGCGAAGCCACGATCGAAAACTGCTGAACCAGATCAGTTCGCCTCAACTCCTTGGCGTCCATATATTGCAACGGATCGAAATCGTTGATTTCTCCCGCAATGCGAGTGGAATAGGCTTCAACATCGAATCGGGTGATCGGCACTATACCCGACTTACCCTCCAGCACCGCCTGCCACAACTGGTCGACAGTGTTTCCCAGAGGAGACACTACTCCCATTCCAGTAATTACCGCTCTATTGGCCATATCAAAGAACCTATTTAAGCTAGGAAACCAAGTTGGTTAGTTTTCGGCATTCTCAGTAATGTGTTTGACCGCATCACCGACCGATATCATTTTCTCGGCCACTTCGTCCGGAATTTCCAAATCGAAAGCTTCTTCCAAAGCCATAATCAGTTCCACGGTATCAAGTGAATCAGCCTTGAGGTCTTCTACGAAGGTAGCACCATCGGTAACTTGATCAAGGTCGACTGAAAGCTGTTCGGCGATGATTTCTCTAACTTTTTCTTCAACAGACATACCCAAACTCCTTATATCCTAAGCTTAACTCTTATTTTCAATTTATACTGTAAGGCCACCATCAACAATTAGCACCTGGCCAGTAATGTACGAGGCCATATCCGACGCCAGGAACATTACAGCCGAGGCTATGTCATCAGGTGTACCGGGACGATTTATCAATACTTGCTTCAGAAATTCCTCTTTTGCGGCATCAGGCATAGCCCGAGTCATCTCGGTTTCAATAAAGCCGGGAGCCACCGCATTAACAGTTATACCGCGTGCGGCCAACTCTTTGGCCGACGATTTTGTCAGACCGATCAACCCGGCCTTGGAAGCCGAGTAGTTGGCCTGGCCAGCGTTGCCGGTCAAACCCACCACCGAACTGATGTTAACAATACGCCCTGAGCGCTGTTTCATCATAATTCGACTGGCCGCCTTCGTGACAAGAAAAGACCCCTTCAAGTTGATGTCAAGCACCATGTCCCAGTCTTCTTCTTTCATACGGAGCATAAGTGTGTCACGAGTGATACCGGCGTTGTTGACCACCACATCTACCCGCCCCAGCTCTTTCATGGTCTGATCAAACAGAGCGGTGACTTCATCAACACTGGTAACATCGGCCTTGATACCCAGCGCACCGCCGGACAATTGGGCGGCGGCCTCGGCTACCCCGGTCTCGTCAATGTCACAAATGACAACTTTGGCTCCGGCAACAGCGAACCGCCTGGCTATAGCCAGTCCAATACCGCGCGCCGAACCTGTTATTACAGCTACCTGATTGGAGAAATCCATATCTCGCCTCGTGTTAGTTTATCAGACCGACGCCAGCGCCGACACATTTTCCAGAGTATCCAGATTAATCGATTCGACCGGTTTGATTTCGCGTCGGGCCAGGCCGGTAAGTACTTTGCCGGGACCGATTTCAATCACTTTCGTAACTCCGGCCTCTTTTAGAAAAGCCATCGTCTGTGCCCAGCGAACCGGGGACGTGACTTGCTCGACCAACAATGATCTTATTTCGTTTGGTTCAGTAACCGGCGCGGCAGTCACATTGGCCACGACCGGACATTTGGGCCGATTAATGACAATATCTTCAAGGAACTGCTGTAGACCTTCACGAGCCAATTCCATCAGAGGTGAATGGAACGCACCCCCCACCGGTAGTAACATCGCCCGTTTGGCACCTGCGGCCTTGGCCAACTCGGCCCCTTTCTTGACTGCCTCAATATCTCCAGACAATACGATCTGCGAAGACGAGTTAAAATTGGCCGGTACTATAATTCCGACATCTGAGGCATCATCACACACTTTTTGCGCTTGTTCCGGAGTCAACCCCATCGTAGCCGCCATCGTGCCGGGATTTTTGACACAGGCCTCTTCCATAAAAGCGGCGCGTTTCACAACGGCACGGATGGCGTCTTCATAGCTGAGCGCACCCGTTACCACTAAAGCACCATATTCACCCAAAGAATGACCAGCGGCATAATCAAATGCCTCCAGATCTTCACCAATAATCTTTAACACCGCCAGCGAGTGTAGCAGGATAGCCGGCTGTGTGAACCGGGTTTTCTTGAGTTCCTCGGCCGGGCCGTCAAACGACAGGCGTGCGATGTCGGCACCAATCTCGTCCGAGGCCATTTGGTACATCTGACGTACTTCGTCCGAACTATCATACAGGTCTTTAGCCATACCAACATACTGCGAGGCCTGACCTGGGAAAAACAAAACAGTCTTGCTCATAATCTTACCATTTCACCAGCGTCGCGCCCCAGATGAGTCCGCCTCCGAACGCCACCATTACCACATGGTCACCATCTTTGATTCGACCTGATCGGGATGCTTCGTCCAACGCCAACGGCACAGAAGCCGACGAAGTGTTACCATATTTCTCAATATTGATAAACATTCGGTCGCGACCGACACCCAACCGCTTGGCCACAGCGTCGATGATACGAATGTTCGCCTGATGCGGAACGATCAGCGCAATATCATCAATCGTCAATCCAGCGATACTAATAACCTCTTTAGCCGCCTTGCTCATGGCGCGTACCGCCACCTTGAAAATATCCGAGCCGTTCATCAGAATCTTGTCGGAACCATCAAAAGCAAAATCCCTGGGATATGGGTACCTTGATCCGCCGACTTTGGACCACAGTAAAGGCCGCAAAGAACCATCGGATTTCATAAACGATGACAAAACCCCCCGACCATCATCGCAAGCCTCAACTACCGCCGCTCCGGCCGCATCACCAAAAAGGACACAGGTGTTTCGATCTTCGTAATTTGTAAATGATGACAGCTTTTCAGTTCCAATGACCAGCGCCCGCCGGTTTTGCCCCGTAGCAATAAGTGAGTTGGCAATCGAGAGGCCGTTAATAAAACCTGTACAGGCGGATACTACATCAAAAGCTACAGCGTTGGGAAAACCCAACTTCTCTTGCACGACGCAGGCATTGGACGGCAACTTGTAGTCAGGCGTGACCGTGCCACAAATCACCAGATCAATATCCTCGTGGGTCAGCCCAGCGGACTCCAAAGCTCGCTCGGAAGCTTTGATAGCCATATCGGCGCTTGATATATCGTCCCCGGCTATATGCCGTTCACTGATTCCAGTTCGAGTGACTATCCACTCGTCGGAAGTATCAACGATTTTCTCGAAATCAGCGTTGGTCATCACCGTTGGAGGAGTATACGACCCCGTCCCGGTGATTCTGGCTCTTATCATCAGACTCTTTTCCATTTCCAAAGTGATTGGTCGTCAGTTCGTCCTCAATTCGTTTCTTGAGGCGCTTGCGAATCATATCGTGCGACAAGACCACCGCATTCGATATTGCCCGTTGGTCTGACGCTCCATGACATATGATGACAACACCGTTAACCCCTAATAGTGGAGCACCACCGGCGTGGGCGTAATCGAATGAGTTTTTTATTCGCCTGAGGAAGGGGACCAGAAGGGCCGCACCTATCCGCGAAAAGAAATTGGTCCGCACCTGCTGTGCGAATCTGCTTACCAGAAACGGCTTAAAAGATTCACCAAATTTCAGCAGGATATTACCCGTGAAACCATCGGTCACGGCAACATCAATATCGCCACCAAGGATATCACGCCCTTCAATATTACCAATAAAATTGATCGACAGTTTCCTCAACAATCTGGTCGCCGAAAAAATCAGTTCGTTGCCCTTACTGCGTTCTTCGCCAATAGAGATCAAACCGACCCGAGGTGATTTTATGTCAAATAGTATCTGCGAATAGATCGAACCCATAACTGCAAACTGGGCCAGGTGTTTGGGTTTGCAATCGGCGTTAGCCCCAACATCAAGTACCACACAGGATCGGTTGTTATTAGTCGGGAAAGCTCCTGCAATAGCCGGGCGGGAGACACCTTTGATCCGTCCCAGGGTCAGAAGCGAAGTCGCCATAACGGCACCGGTGTTGCCGGCCGACAGAAATGCACCAGCTTCGCCGTTGTGAACCAACTTCAATCCGACCGCCATCGATGAATCCCGTCGCCGTACCCCTTCGGTCGGCGCCATATGCATCGTGATCTCAGTATCAGCGTGCCGGACAGACAGGTTGGACGGACACTTGTCGATCTGCGAGAGGATAGCAGTAATCCGGGCTTCATCACCCACCAGGACTACATACCCATCATCCCCAAGACGGCGGGCAGCATCAACACCACCCCGAACAATTGGTTCGGGGCCGCCATCAGCACCCATGACATCAAGTGCCACAGTCTGTTTCGTGTGGTCGGTCATCGCTCCCTGATTTCAGTTTCGGCGATCGAATTCCCTGAGGGTTAGGCTTCCCTGATTTCGATTACCTGGCGACCATCATAATAGCCGCAGGCCGGGCAGATATGGTGCGGCAAACGGCCCTGGCCACAGTTTTCACACTTGATCACATTTGGAGCATCGAGCTTCCAATTGGTCCGACGCTTGCGCCCGCGGGCACGGGAATGTCTTCTCTTAGGTAGTGCCATAAGGCATGCCTCACATAAGCTTAAATCACTTCGGGTTCAGGCCCTTCAGGCCGTCCCATCGTGGATCCATAGTTTCATTTTCACAATCACACGTTTTCTCATTCAAATTGGCCCCGCAACTCGGGCAAAGCCCGCGGCAGTCATCAGCACACAAAGGCTTCATCGGTAAAGCAAACATAAGCGCCTGTTGCACTGGTCCAACCAAATCAACCGACAAATCGTTCCCGGAAAAAGGAACATATTCTTCGGTATCACGGCCGAGGTGCTCCGCGATATTATCCGCAGAACATGCTATAAATCCGAGCGACCCGGTCAACTTACTTTCAAACCGAGCCAGACACCGAGCACATTCCAACACAACCTGAGCAGTAACCTGCCCCTGGCAGAAAAACTCATCGCCCGATTTCTGTATGGCCAACTCAATCTCGGCTGAATCAACCCTAACAACAGAATCTGCAAACGGGCTCAATGCACCTTGGCTGGCCTGTATAGTGGCCTTCGCAGGAAACTCCTCGAACGCCCGCAGGTCCAATATCATAGCCTACGATATTACGGAAATAGCGCCGGAAAGTCAAGGGACTTTGCGGGAATGTCAAGGTAGCGCAAGCCATTAGATAAGAACAAATTAGCGGCCGAACCTCAACAGGTTCGACCGCTTCAATTTAATAATCTCGCAATTTACGTCGGCGTCAACCGAAAATCGTATCTGGGCGTCAATGGGTCGTTTTAAAGATCCTGATCCGATTCTGGGCGCGTCGTAGCGAGGCTCGTGCCCGCTTGACATCGATACTGCGATCCCCGGTACCAGCCGCTTTAAGCATCTCCCAGGCACGATCACGAGAGACCTCGGCTCGTGCCAGATCGATCTCTTCGGTTTCCTCAACCGCATCAGCCAACAAAGTAGCCACGTTG
This sequence comes from Candidatus Zixiibacteriota bacterium, assembly GCA_021163775.1. Classification (GTDB taxonomy): domain Bacteria; phylum Zixibacteria; class MSB-5A5; order GN15; family FEB-12; genus JAGGTI01. The sequence continues at coordinate 9,044 of JAGGTI010000096.1, read as the reverse complement.
CCGGAAACCTCAAGGAAACCGGACGTGACCGCTAAATAGTTGGTCTGGCCATTGGCGTCTCGAAACTCGATCTTGCCCGGTTCAAGCGCGGTGATCAACGGTGCATGGTTCGACAGCACACCCAAATACCCTTCGATACCAGGAACAATCAATGACTGGATATCAGCCTCAAAAAAGACCTTCTCCGGAGTGACTATGCTTAGCCGAAACATTTCAATCAGCCTTTCGATTCTTCGTAATTCTGTATAACTTCCTCAAGATTTGAAGCCATGTAGAAGTGTTGCTCGGGAATATGATCAACATTACCAGCACAAAGCTCAGAGAAACCCTTGATAGTATCTTCAACCTTCACATACACACCCGGCCGACCAGTGAACGCCTCAGCCACAAAGAACGGCTGGGACAAGAAACGCTGAATTTTCCGCGCCCGATGTACCGTCTGCTTATCTTCATCAGAAAGCTCATCAATACCAAGAATGGCGATGATATCCTGAAGGTCTTTGTAATGCTGTAATATCTCCTGCACTTCACGTGCTACCCGGTAGTGTTCGTCACCGACAATTGCCGGATCGAGAATACGCGAAGTTGAGTCAAGCGGATCCACCGCCGGATAAATACCCAGCTCGGCAATCTGACGCGACAACACGGTGGTGGCGTCCAAGTGCGCAAAAGTGGTCGCCGGAGCAGGATCAGTCAGATCATCCGCCGGGACGTAAATCGCCTGCACCGACGTAATTGATCCATCTCGAGTGGAGCAGATACGCTCCTGGAGACCGCCCATCTCAGTACCCAGAGTCGGTTGGTAACCGACCGCCGACGGCATCCGGCCAAGCAGTGCCGATACTTCGGAACCGGCCTGGACGAAACGGAAGATGTTATCAACAAACAGCAGGACGTCCTGATGCATCTCATCGCGGAAATATTCAGCCATGGTCAGTGCCGAAAGTCCGACTCTCAGACGGGCGCCAGGCGGTTCGTTCATCTGGCCAAACACCAGTGCCGTCTTCTTGATAACCCCCGATTCGGTCATTTCCAGCCACAGGTCGTTACCCTCACGGGTCCGCTCACCCACGCCGGAGAACAGCGAGTAACCGCCATGCTCGGTGGCAATGTTGTGAATTAATTCCTGGATGATAACCGTTTTACCTACACCAGCGCCGCCGAACATACCAACCTTGCCGCCCTTGACGTACGGTTCGAGCAAGTCGATAACCTTGATGCCAGTCTCGAACATCTCAACCTCGGTCACCTGTTCCTCGAACGACGGAGCCGCCCGATGAATAGGGAGACGGGGACAGTCGTCCGGAATCGGTTCGCCCGGATCAAGCGTTTCACCCATCAGGTTGAACAGGCGCCCCAGGGCGCGTTCACCGACCGGAACGGTGATAGGTGAGCCAGTGTCAATCGCCTTCATACCGCGCACAAGACCGTCAGTGGTCGCCATACCCACGCAACGCACCAAGTTATCACCAATGTGCAAAGCTACCTCGATCGTCAGGGTACGATCCTGATGCGGAACGGGGATCTGAATCGCGTTGAGAATATCCGGCAGGGAATCGGCGGGAAACTCACAGTCCACGGTATTACCGATTACTTGTACCACTTTGCCGACGTTTTCAGCCATCTGTCAAACTCCAGTATCTACAAACACTCTCTTTTTCAGTATAGCAACAGGGTGCGTCAACCGGCCAAAGCTTCAGCCCCGCTGACCACCTCCAACAGTTCTTTCGTAATCTGCGCCTGACGCGCTTTGTTGTACTCCAGGGTCAAACTGTCCACCATATCACCAGCATTGCGCGTCGCGTTACCCATAGCCATCATGCGACTCCCGTGCTCCGAAGCAAACGACTCAAGCAAAGCAGTAATCATCTTGGTGTTAGCGTAACTCGGCATCAACTGACCATAGATTTCTTCGGATGACGGCTCAAAAATGTAGTCGCTTACGGAAGATGATTCCTGGCCACTAGCTTCAGGCCGCGGTACCGGGAGATACTTTTCGATCTCTATGTTATACCGCACCAGCGACACAAAGCGGGTGAAAGCCAGATCAATCTCATCGGTCTCACCGGTCACAAACCGGTTAGTCAGGTAAGTGACGAGACCTCTGGCACGACCGTAATCAATAGCCCCGCCCCAGTCTCCATAATACTCGACGATATTGTCAAACCGCGTCTTGTAATAGTCATTGGCCCGTTTGCCAACCACAACCATCTCAATATCGGTATCCTGATGTTCTTTGAGCCACTTGTCAGTCTTACGCAACAAGTTGGAGTTGAAGGAACCACACAGGCCGCGATCGGACACGATCACCACCAGGGTCCGTTTCTTAACCGGGCGCTCTTCGAAATACGGATGCGCAATCTCGGCAGTTGACCCAACCGCCAGGTGCGATAGCATTTCATCAAGCTTCTGCGCATACGGTTTGGCCTGTTCCACGGCGGCCTGAGACCGACGTAGTTTGGCGGCCGCCACCATCTCCATCGCTTTGGTTATACGACGGGTCGACTTGACCGTGCGGATTCTTTTTTCTACATCTCGTAGTGTAGCCATAATCTGCTATATCATTACAAATGCTTCTTCTGCGTCTTCTACATTTCAGGCGGCGCTTGTTCCCATATTGATCCAAGAGCGCACCGCGTATTTTTTCATCTCAGAACATAAAGCCTACGGTAAACGATAAGGCTGAGTTCTTCATCTTGAAAGCCTTGCCGGTGGTTTCGTCCGCATACAGCGTCAACGAATTCAGATCACCGGGCAAGTCCGCCACGACGACATCTTCCCACATATCCTGCAAACCGACTGTGTACCGCACCTCCAGCACCACAACCGAGCGAGCAAGAGACAGATCCACACCAATTCCGAGCGCCAACCCAAGATCAGTTGATTTTTCATTGTAATTGTCAAGATCGCCCCCGACGTCAAGACCGAGCACCAAAGTAGAAATCTCAGTTTTAGACAACCGGCCGAATGCGAAGACCGGCCCGCCGTAGAGGTTCAGTCCCGCCGGACCCTGGCCTTTGAAACTGTATCTCAGCAAAACCGGAACTTCAAAATAGTCAGCCTTCAGAGTCTTATCGACTGGGAGCGAAGTCGCTTCATCGATAAAAGTCACCTTAGCACCTTTGCTGGCCAGCAGTAATTCCGCCTGAATTCCTATTGGGCCGCCCAGCGACAGCCGGGTGAACACACCGCCAACAATACCGGAGCGGCTTTCGTAACCTTCGGCATCATCACCAGTCACCGTCGCCGAGTTAATCCCGCCCTTGAGACCGAACTTAATCGGTATTTGAGCATCAGCCGACATCGCCAACAGCGAAGTCGCCAGCATCATCAACAATACAATTTGAACCAACCGTTTCATAACTGCCTCCTGGACATCACCGGGTTACCGGTTACGCCTGGAACTGCTCCTTGAACTTCGCAACCGCTTCTTTCAGTTTGGCTTCGGTCGCGTCGCTAATAACCTTCTCTTTGTCGAGAGTGTGTTCAATATCCGGGAATTTCTCATCACAGAACTTGAAGAACGCTTCCTCGAACGGAAGAATCTGGTTGGTCGTAACATCATCAAGATGCCCGTTCGTCCCACACCAGATAATCATACACTGCCTGGCTACCGGCATCGGGACATACTGACCCTGCTTGAGCAACTCGACCATTTTCTCACCACGGTTAAGCTGTTCGCGAGTGCCTTCATCAAGGTCAGACGCGAACATGGTGAACGCCGCCAACTCGCGGTACTGAGCTAAGTCGAGTTTCAGCTTACCCGCCACCTGACGCATCATCTTCACCTGGGCGTTACCACCCACACGGGATACGGAGATACCGACGTTAATGGCCGGTCGCACACCGGAGAAGAACAATTCACTCTCGAGGAATATCTGACCATCAGTAATCGAAATCACATTAGTTGGAATGTAAGCCGACACGTCACCAGCCTGAGTTTCAATAACCGGCAAAGCGGTAAGCGAGCCACCGCCCATATCATCAGACAGCTTGGCCGCACGCTCCAGCAGACGGGAGTGACAGTAGAAAATGTCACCCGGATATGCTTCACGTCCCGGTGGTCGCCGCAACAACAGCGACAACTGGCGATAGGCCTGAGCCTGTTTGGACAAATCATCATAGATACATAGGACGTGGCCACCCTTATCGCGAAAGTACTCACCCAAAGCACAACCGGCGTACGGTGCGACGTATTGCAGTGGAGCCGGATCGACCGCGGATGCCACGACCACAATCGTATAGTCCATGGCACCGTTCTTACGAAGCGATTCCACCACCTGCGCGATCGTCGACTGTTTCTGACCAATCGCGACGTAAACGCAGATCACACCGGTGCCCTTCTGGTTGATAATCGCATCAAGTGTGAGGGCAGTCTTACCGGTCTGGCGGTCACCAATGATCAACTCACGCTGACCACGACCAATCGGAATCATCGAGTCGATTGCCTTGAGTCCGGTTTGCAGAGATTCCTTCACCGGCTGGCGCTGAACCACGTTGGGCGCGTCACCTTCGATTACCCGGTACTCATCAGTGACGATCGGGCCTTTACCGTCGATCGGCTGACCGAGTGGGTTGACCACACGGCCGATCATCGCCTCGCCGACCGGTACCGAAGCGACTTTACCGGTCCGCTTGACCGTGTCACCCTCGTGTACCAAACTCGACTCACCGAAAAGTGCGGCACCAACATTGTCTTGTTCGAGATTCAGAACCATCCCCACAACATCGTTGGGGAATTGGATCAACTCGGACATCTGAACATCCTGAAGTCCCCAGACTCGGGCGATACCATCGCCGACCTGTAGGACAGTACCAACCGATTCCATCTCGAGCTTAGTGTCGTATTTCTCAAGCTCTCGTTTGATGACTGATGATACTTCTTCTGGATTGAGTCCCATTACTCAACTCCTGTATGACTAAAACATCACTTTTTTCAAATCAGCGCCTTAGTCGAACCGACACCTGAGTGTCAAGCCAATCCAAAGCTTCATATTGTCAACCGAACATCTATTTGATGACCGGTTGTATTCTTAACTACCGTCGCCTAATGAACCTTAATCTTCTGCAGTCGTTCCTCAAGCCGAGTCAATCCGTACTTGATAGAACCATCGATGATCTCATCCGCCATAATCACGACCATACCACCGATAATTTTCGCATCGACCTTCTTTTCCAACTCGATTTTCTTACCAGTCTTAGTCATCAGAGTCGCGACTAACGCGCTCTCCTCCTCTGACGAGATTGGCACGGCGGTAAGAACCGTTACCCGGTTGATACCTTTCTCGAACTCGACCCGGCGATTGAACTCATCGATAATCTCAATTAGATACACAGCCCGACGCTTACGCACCAGGACTGCGAGGAACTCCACAAAAAGTTGCTCCATCCGTTCGCCGAAAACCTTACGCAACAATTGAAGTTTCTGATCCTCTTCCACTTTGGGTGAACCAAGAAATTTCAACAGTGATGCGTCTTTTTCCATAGCGATCTTGAGGCCGGAGAACTGCTCGTAAGCCTCATCGACCAAACCCCGTTCATGCGTAGACATAAACAGTGCGGCGGAGTACTTTTTGGCGACTTCCTGGGCAATCATTGAGCTTACACCCTTCCTAGTTCGTCAATGTACTGCCCGATCAGATCGCGATGCTTAGCATCGTCCATCTCGGCGCGCACGATTTTCTGGGCCGCCGTCATAGTCATAGCGACCATTTCATCGCGCAATTGCACCTTGGCCTGGGCGACATCACGCAACAAATCGGTCTTTGCTTTCTCATGCAACGCCTGGATTTCGTTCTTGGCCTCGGCCTTGATGTCGGTCGCCATCTGCTTGCCTTCCTTGACCGCTTCAATCAATTTGGCTCGGCGTTCGGCATCGATCTCTTTCATGCGGGCTTCGTAGTCGGCCGTAACTTTGGCGACTTCAGCCTTTTGATTATCGATCTCCTCGAACTCGCCAATGATCTTATTGCGCCGCTCATCCATCAGATCAAGCAACGGTCCCCAGGCGAATTTCCTGAGGATCCAGACAAAGATCAGGAACCCGAGTCCGTGCGTCAGTAACTGTTGCCACTCAATACTCATAACACTACCTGGTTATTGGTGTTCTTGTCCCTCAAAGGACAGCCAATCGTAACCGTGATCAGCCGCCGAAATGACCGTTGGCCATAATGAAGACGATGAACACATAAATGGTGAGCGCCTCAATAAATGCGGCACCAATGATCATTGCGGTCTGAATCTTTCCAGCCGCTTCCGGCTGACGCCCCATCGCTTCCATAGCGGAACCAACAGCGCGACCAATACCGAGACCAGAACCGATAGCCGCCAGTCCAACGGCGATCGGAGCGGACAAACCTAACATTGACTGATAATCCATCATAGCCTCCTAATGACTATCTGATATGTTGTTATCCCAATTATTCATAATACTATCTATCCCTAATGCGCATGTTCCTCATGCGGCAACATCAACAAAATGTATATGCACGAAAGCAGGGTGAAAACCAAAGCCTGAATCGACGAAAGCAACAACCCCAGGAAATAGAACGGCAACTGGAGCGGCAAGCCCACTGGCGAGAACGACAGCAGTGCAATACCTAAACCGATGAATACTGCTACCAGAGTATCCTCACCGGTGATATTACCGAACAGACGAAGCGCCAGTGAAAACGGTTTGGCCAGTTCTCCAATAATATGTATAGGAAACAGCAGGGGAACCATACACCAGCCAATCACATCGGCCGGACTACCGGCCAGGTGATGCAAATATCCACCTATGCCAAGTCGCTTGACACCAACTGATTGGGCATAGAAAAAGGTCAACAATGCCAGAGAAGCGGTAATATTGAGACTGGTTGTTGGCGAGTGTCCAAACGGTATCATGCCGAGCCAGTTCATAAACAGAATGTAGAAAAACAGCGAACCGAGATACGGCACGTACACACGAGCTTCTTTTTCGCCAAGAATTGAGGCAATGAAATTATACATCCCCTCAACCATCATCTCGATCGCATTCTGAAATTTACCGGGGATCATTTCCCGCTTAGAGTAGACGCGAAGTGCAACTAATGATAAAATGATACCAATGGCAAACGCAAATATAACGTTAACCCAGTGGTTGGCAAAACTATCCGGCCCAAACAGCATATAGATCAGATTCGGGAGATGTGTTCCACCTCCGTGTCCGCCGTCGCTATGATCTCCTGCGGCCGCATCGTGGGCATCACCCGTAGCCAGCATCATTATCGGCCCAACCAGATTCGGCGCGACCAGAATCAACTTATGGAGAATCAGTAATATCATGCGATACTCCGAACTTTGTCAGACGCTTGAGGCTTGTCACCGGCCTGCATCATTGCGGCTCCGATTGCACGAAGGACGATAACCACCAACAATAAGGAAAATCCAGCCAGAAGATAAAGCGGATCAAATTGCTTAACCTGAGTCAGAAAATACCCTGACCCATACAGCAATGGAAACTTAAACACCGCTATTCCGATAACCTGAAATTTATTAACCGCTTCGGGACGTATAGTTGAACGCACCAGGGCAGAGATGAATATCAAATTGAGTAATCCCCAGACACCACCAGAAAAGGCCGCCAGGGTCGGATAGACACCCAGATAGTACAGGCCAAAAGGCAGAAAAATCAACAGGACAACTCCTGTTGTCCTAAGTGTGCGATCGAGAAAACCGAGTCCCACTTACTTCTTGTCCTTTTCCTCGTCTATCGCCTGTGCTCGTTTCACTAAAAAAATGACCTCACGAACAGCGGCGCCAAACCCAAGAGCCAAACCTGCCAGTAGCAAATACGGCTCGGTACCAAAATAGTTATCAGCCCAACGTCCAACAAAAAAACCGATGAGTATCGCCGCCGCCATAAGCGTTGGCACTGTCATGTACAGGCTTGCGGCCGTGTACTTGCCGTCCTTCTTTTTTCCGGGCGGTTTATTCGCGAAGGACATATATAACCCTTTGGGCGTCAGCCAATCTGGCTAATATATCGGCGAGAGCACGGTTGTCAACTATTTCTTAGTTATTCTTTTCACAATCACCCAAATCCAACGCTACTGCCTGATGCGCCCCTTCACACAGAACAAAACAGGATCTGCGAGCACAAAAACCTCTATATTGCTTATTACTACTGCTGTTCATTGATTTTGGACTTGCCCAATGGGTGGTTTGAGCCTATTTAATTGACAAACCTGTGGAGACAATTATGAAAATACTTTCCTGCACTTCCATTTCTATTATTGTGGCGCTGATCCTGACAAGTTGCGGAACCGAAGAAACCGCGACTCCCGACCAGGCCACACCGACCGGCAAATCAATGGTAGCTACCGAAAAGCTATTCATTCAGGCCGCAGAGCAACTCGTTGGGCAATATTCCAGTGCCCTCAAAAGCGAACTGATGGTGGCCCTTGACAATTATGGGGCGGTCGAAGCGATAAAAGTTTGTAGCCGGCAAGCTCAGGTTCTGGCCGCATCGCATTCAGCCGAGGGCTGGCAGATCAAGCGGGTCTCCCGAAAATGGCGTAATATCCTTGACAGACCGGATACGGTCGAAGTCGCCATGCTGGAGATGTTCGACAACCCGGCTACCAAAGACGAATACCTGACCTGCTGGTCTGGCCCTGATACGGCCAGAGTATTTCACTATTATAAGAAGATTGTCGTAAAAAATATCTGCCTTCAGTGTCATGGCGACCTGCAGACATTTGACCTGGACCTCTACAAGCGAATTAAGATCGCCTATCCATACGACAAAGCAACCGGGTACCAGGCGGGTAATCTGCGCGGTATGTATGTAGTTAGCGTTGAATACCCAGCCGGTGAAGATATGGCAAAGCTACTGGCTGATGGCGTCAATATTGTGGAGTTCACCCAACCCGACACGACCGCCGGTGACACGATCGCTGGTGATTCGGTCACCGGTGATACCTCCCCGTAGTCTTGTATGGCAGGAGCCCTGTGCTCCTGCCATCTTTACTTTATTATCACAAACTTGCCGATCTGACTGCGGGTGGCCGACTCAACCACCC
>JAGGTI010000102.1 GCA_021163775.1 Candidatus Zixiibacteriota bacterium | reverse complement strand
TGACGGAGAAGCGGGTGTGACGGAGAAGCGGGTGTGACGGAGAAGCGGGTGTGACGGAGAAGCGGGTGTGACGGAGAAGCGGGTGTGACGGAGAAGCGGGTGTGACGGAGAAGCGGGTGTGACGGAGAAGCGGGTGTGACAGGGAATTGTACTGTGTGGCTCACTATTTATGGTGGGGTGAAATAACCCAAAGCCTCGTAGGTCAGGTTGCAAGCAACCTGACACGTGTCCGGCAGATGTTTGGACATCTGCCGGACACAAAACTCGACTTATGGCGGGTTCGAAGACGGACCAGCCATACAAGACTACTCCAGCGTTTCGAATACTTCGGATAAATTCTCAATCAGGTCGCCGGCGATCAACGCCCGTGGCGTGATCTCATCGGCGGCAAAATCACCCGCCAGTCCATGCACAAACACTCCCGCGACTGCGGCATCGTAAGCGCTGTCCATCTGAGCCAGAAACGTTCCGATGATACCCGACAACACATCGCCCGAACCACCAGTTGCCATCCCATGATTACCGGTCGGGTTGAGTGTGCAGTGGCCATCCGGCGATGCGATCAAAGTCGGTGAGCCTTTTAACACCAGCACGACTTTGTTTGTAGCGGCGAATTTCAGCGCTGTTTCGACCCTTGCCTCGATCTTACGTTCTGGTGGGACTTCGCTATCCGATAAGCGAGCAAACTCGCCCGGATGCGGTGTCAGCACCAAAGGTGCCTGGCAATTACGCAGAATATCCGTGTGCCCCACGAAAGCATTCAATCCATCGGCATCTATGATAGTTGGTTTGTCAAGACTGGCGACAATGCGTCGCACCAGTTCAATCGTTTCGTGATGTCGCCCGATCCCCGGTCCCAACACAACCGCGTCGTGTTCTTTGATCAACTGCCGGACTTCACCCAAACCACGCAATGCGAACACGCCTTTCTTGCGAACATCCGGCATCGGCGCAGTCATGACTTCGGTTAGTTTTGTCGCCAGTACCGGTTGGGTTGATCTCGGACAGGCCAGTTTTGACAAACCGCACCCCGAACGTAATGACGCCAATGCCGACAGCGCCGCCGCACCGGTCATGCCAGTTGAACCAGCGATAGTCAGTACTCGTCCGAAATCCCCTTTGTGGCCATCAGGTTTTCGGATAGGGAGCAGTTCGGAAATCAACGCGCCAGTCGCCAGGTCGAGTTTTAGATCAAAGCTGTCCACGACATCGTCCGGGATACCTATCGGCACCACCGCAATGTCACCGCAGATCTCTCGACCGGGGGAGAGAAACAGGCCAAATTTAGGTTGAGCCAGAGTGTAGGTGCAATCGACAGTTACCGCCGCCCCTTCGCAGGCTCCGTTGTTGGCATTGAGTCCCGATGGCAAATCGACTGCCGCGATCAGGCAATTCTGGTTATTGATGTACTCGATCAGTTCCCCGGTCAGCCCGCGTGGGGCACCTGAGAACCCAGTACCGAAAACAGCGTCAATCGCCAGATCGCACTCAACAGTTTTGGGGAGATCGTCTATCCTGGTGATTTCGTGCATCTTCAGGCCAAGTTTATCAGCACGGTTATGATTGAGACGAGCGTTAGGGGAGAGCTTGTCGATCGGACCAATGAAGTAGACGCCCACATCGGAGCCTGCTTCTTTTAGATGTCGGGCCACCACGTAACCGTCACCGCCGTTGTTACCCTTGCCGCAAAATACAATAACCTGCGATGACTTTGGGTTGGGTAGTAATTCGGATAGAATACGCATTGCGATTCCGCGGCCTGCGTTTTCCATGAGTTCTGTTGATGGGATACCGCGTTCGTCGATCGCTTTGTGATCGATCTCGTGCATAGTTGCTGAACTAACTAACTTCACCGCGCGCCTCCGCGTCTATTTATTCAGGCTTTGCGTTTTTTAGTCTTTTTGGTCCGGGTCGTCTTTTTCGGTTTTGCCCGAGCCGATTTATCAAGCGCAAATCTAATAGCTGGAAGGACATCGGTAAAGAACTTAAACTTCAGTTTCTTTTTGATCTCAGGAGCAATCTCAATAATATCCTTGCGGTTTTCTTCCGGGAGGATAACCATCTTGACCCCCGCCCGAGCCGCGGTGAGCAGTTTCATCTTCAGGCCGCCGATTGGCAATAGTTCGCCACGTAGCGTGATCTCGCCAGTCATCGCCATGTTTGATTTCACTGGTGTGCCGGTCAGAAGTGATGCCAGAGCGACCGCTATTGTGATACCGGCCGAAGGTCCGTCTTTGGGTGTTGCGCCCGCTGGGACGTGAATATGAATTTCGTGGTTTTCGAAAATCTCTGGTGATAAATTGAGCGCTTCGGCGTTTGATCGTATAAACGACAGTGCCGCCTGAGCCGATTCTTTCATAACATCGCCGAGATGTCCGGTGAGTGTCAATATGGCCTTACCCGGCATTGATGTAGCCTCGACAAACAGAATATCACCACCAACCGCTGTATAAGCCAGTGCCGGTACGACGCCGATATGTCCCTGGCGTGTGAGCACCTCGCGGGAAAACTTGGGCGGTCCTAAAAGGGTCGGGATCGTTTTGGCATCAACCGTGTGTTTCGTTTTCTTACCGGTGGCGACTTTGCGTGCGATTTTGCGTGCGACCGATGCAATCGACCGTTCCAGATTGCGCAGGCCAGCTTCACGAGTGTAACCATCAATCAATATCTTGACCGCCGAATCAGCGATATTTAGTAGCGACTTGGTCAGGCCATGGTTAGCCAGTTGTTTTGGAATTAGATGCCGTTTAGCAATCTCGAGCTTTTCCATATCGGTGTAGCCGGGCAGTTGGAGGAATTCCATTCGATCACGTAGCACATGTGGAATCGGATCGGCCCAGTTGGCGGTGGTGATAAACATCACCTGTGAAAGGTCAAACGGTACATCAAGATAGTGGTCGGAAAAACTGTCATTCTGTTCCGGGTCGAGAACTTCGAGCAATGCCGAGGCTGGATCGCCACGGAAATCAGAACCGAGCTTGTCAATTTCGTCAAGCATGATTATCGGATTATTGGAGCCACACCTTTTGATTGATTGAATAATGCGACCCGGCATTGAGCCGATATATGTTCGGCGGTGACCACGGATTTCAGCTTCGTCGCGCATTCCGCCCAGTGACACCCGGGCAAACTCACGACCCATCGCACGGGCAATTGATTGACCGAGCGAAGTTTTCCCGACTCCGGGAGGGCCGAGGAAACAAAGGATCGGACCTTTGACATCAGATTTTAATTTACGAACTGCCAGGTACTCAAGAATCCGGTCTTTCACTTTGACCAGATTATAGTGGTCTTCATCAAGGGCTTTCTTGGCCTTGCGCAAGTCAAGATGGTCGGTGGTCGAGATACTCCACGGCAGTGTTACCAGCCAGTCGAGGTAAGTTCGTGAAACGGTGTATTCCGCCGAAGAGGGTTGCATATGAACTAGTCGATCGAGTTCTTTTCGGGCCGCTTTTTCAGCAATCTCCGGCATTTCGGCCGTTTGGATTTTCTCCTCGAACTCAGCGACATCGCTCGAATCATCGGCGTCGCCCAGTTCTTTTTTGATCGCCTTGAGTTGTTCGCGGAGGATATAATGTCTCTGCGATTTACCCAGCTCGTTAGCCGCCTGGGCCTGGATCTTCTGTGACAATTCCAGAACTTCAATCTCTTTGTTGACTATCTGGTACAGAAGGTTGGCGCGCTCGACCACGTCAAGCTCGGATAAAATTCCCTGGCGCTGTGGCAGGGACATATTCAGATTTGAGGCGATGAAGTCGGTTAGTTTTGATGGTGTGTCCTGATTCAATGCCGACACCTGGAATTCATCGTTGAGGTATGGGGCCAGTTCGGATAGTTTGGTTATCCGGTCCGTCAGGTTACGCTGGAGCGCTTCCATTCTGACTGGGTCGCTGACCGTCTCCTCTAATTCTTCAATCTCAGCCATCAGGTGTGGCGATTCGGCGGTGAAACGATTGATCTTTATTCGGCTCAATCCCTGAATCAGGAACCGCACGGTGCCATCAGGGAAACGGAGCATTTTGAGAATATTTCCGGCGGTGCCGATCTGGTAAAGGCCATCCGGACCGGGGTTGTCAACTTCGGGGTCTTTTTGCAGGAACATCCCGACCCGCGACCCGCGCATAAGCGCCTCATCAACTAATTTGGTCTGCTCCGGCTGCTGGATCATCAGCGGCACGACCAAAAAGGGATACACCACTGTTCCCTTGAGTGGCAGGATCGGTAGAACATCGGTCCCGACATGGGGATCGGTTTCTATTTTGTCCATGATATCAGTCAAATCTACCTCATTCTCTTTCATAATAACCTCACACCCTCTTTTATCGGCCGTTTTGCTCAAATTCTGAACAGGATTGACCGAGTGGTGCGCACAGTAGATTTATAACAATAGGCACACCCTTGAGTTTCAGATTAGACGTTAAATCTGAAGAGGATAACATCGCCGTCCTTGACAACATAATCCTTGCCCTCCGAGCGGTGTTTCCCGGCCGCTTTGATCGCGGCCATCGTTTCGAGCTGGTCGTAATCGTCGAAAGCGACCACTTCGGCGCGGATAAAGCCCCGCTCGATATCACTGTGAATCACCCCCGCCGCCTGAGGTGCTGTCATCCCTTTTCGGATCGTCCAGGCCCGCGCTTCGGGGGTGTCGGCGGTCAGGTACGAGATCAGCCCGAGCAGGGCGTATGATTTCTGGATAACCCGGTCGGTCGCCAGCGCCTTGATTCCGAGTTCATCCATGAACATCTGTTTTTCCTCGTCGTCCAGCCCGATCAATTCTGCTTGAATCTTGCCGCATATTACGGCCAATTCGCGTTTGTCGGCATCAATGTAACGTGAATACCGGTCGTAAGTGCTGTCTGCTTCGCCGAGGGCCTCCTCGGCGATATTGAGTACGATCAACAGCGGTTTCTGAGTCAGCAGTTGGAAACCGCGTAGCAATTTCTCTTCATCGGTGGTGAATTCGCAGTTGATCAGTGGTTTTTCGGACTCCAGTTGCTCGAGACATTTTTGAAGCAGGCCCACCAATTTTTGATCGGATTTATCTCCGGTCAGTTTGGCTTTGCGTGATCGCTTGGTGATGATTCCCTCTACTTGAACATAATCAAGCAGGATCATCTCGTCGATCAGGGTCTGGATATCGGTTTCGGGTTGGGCGTCGGCGCTGAAAGCATCGACAATCATTATAAACGCTTCAGATTGTCTTAGGTCATCGCTGATCTCGAGCTTTCCGGCTTCTTTGCCTTTGCCAGACAGGCCGGGGGCATCAAGGATTTCGATACTGGTAAAGGTTATCTTTTTCGGTGTCACCAGCTCGGCCATTCGATCGACCCGTTCATCAGGTACTTTGACCTGGGCTCGATGGACTGCTTTGCTGAAATCACCGACTGTTTCTTGTTGTCCGGCGGCGGCGTTGAAAATAGTCGTTTTGCCAGACTGCGGTTTTCCAATTAGTGCCAATCTCATAGGCGGGAATGGTAGGGTTTTTTCGGTCGATTAACAAGTGGGATTAGTGAGGTATAGTCGGTCTGAATTTGGGTTTTGGTGTGGGGCACCAAGCAGTAGGTCAGATTGCTCGCAACCTGACAGGATGTCGGAACCGCAGGGGGGGTCGATCTACAATCCTAACCCGGCAGTTCGACCGCCGCGAAAGCCTTTGACAGTACTGATTTCATTTGGCCAGCGTGTACCCTAAAAGAGATCGTTGTTGGTTTAGCTGTCAAGTGAAGGCGGTATCTGAAAACAAGTGTCGTCCCCTGATAACCCTTCTCAAAACCACCTTCAGACAAAGAGACGGTCAGAATTGGCAGATGCCATATTTCGGCCGGTCGGTTGGAAGCTACCGCCACCGCCAACGAACGGTATTTATCGACAAGGCCGATTGTCTGACCCTGAAGGTGAGTTCCGGTAGAATCGAGATACGGATCTTCCGGACGACGACCATCAACCAGAACATACCGATCAATAGCATGACCAGCCTGAAAATTGAAATTGTTCTCAACCGCAAAGTCAACATCAACCCCGCCAGGCGCGGTTGATGTCAATACATACTGCACATCGAACCAATCAGCATCAGCATCAAACCGGAAACACTTGGAAACTGTCACAGGCATCTCACCATCCGGTCGGCGGACGAACCCATTCCGGCTGAGGGTCACGGTGTGGGCATCGGTCTCTATCTTGTGCTGGTACGGTTCCAGCACAAAGTCACCTTCTTCACCAAACCGGTTGGACTGAAACTTCTCCAGGTTGACCTCACCCGAAAGGAAATGATCTACAAAACAGCGCTTGAGATACCAGTCCTCAACGAGCAGGTCTTTTAATCCTTCTTCCTTAGCCAGCACCTGATCGTGGATCGAAGTCTGACCGTCACTCTTATCAGGCGAGATGGCCTGATCCAGCTTGAGATGGTATCCTTCGCGCCGACGCGAGAGCGTGTCGGTGATATTGAAACCATGCCGACTTAGACAGAGTTCGGTTAGTCTCCCGCCGCATGATGGGTGGATAACAGCACCCAGTTCATCGCTTTCCACCAAAATCTCGGTGTAGCCATCAAGATCATAATCTGTTTCTTCAAACGTGACCCCAGTAGTCCCGGCAAGCTGGCGCAACTCATAAGCGGCCTTTACCATGTGCTTGTACACCGCCTGACGCAAATGCGGCAGGTAAAGACCACCAAAAACACCGTGCCAGTATGTACAGTTGCACTGGGCGGCGTACAATCGTTCTCGGATCGGTTGCAAATCGGACGGGTCAATTTTCCCCGCCTGTTCAATATCTGAAAGCAAGTCTGAGATTCGTTGCATCTTCTTGTGCATCAGATTGGACTCTTCGTACTTGGCCAGAAAACCCCGCCAGTGCCCACCTCGGACAAATCGTCCGTACCGATCCGCCTTGCCGCAACCCTTCAGCCAATCTGTGAAGTTCTCATATTCGAGGAAAGCTGAAGGTGGCAAAGACCAATGCAGCATTTCTTCGTAAGATGCCGTTGGCAGATACGCCCGTCCGACCGGTTCGGCCATAGCCGCCTCACGCAACGGAATGACTTCAAGCCAGTCGCTTTCATTTTCAAGTGCCTCAAAGAATCGGGCCAACCAACCCTCTTCGTAGCAGTGTTTATGGGTACCGGGCCATACACCAAATTTCTCGCCATCGTCGGCATAAACCGCCATTCCGCCGGGATTCTGTTCGGCCTGCTTTTTCAACTCGGCAATAATATCTTCAATTTCCCCGAACGGAATCAAGTAGCGTAACCTCTTCTGAATCGGCAACAATCGGAGAGCGTATCCTTCACTCTCGGTCACGAAAGGACCAGTGAGTTGTGACAATTCAAAGCCAGCGTAGATAAAATGAGTGTCATCGACCGGCAGATACCTGACCCCGGCCTGGACTAATAGCTTGGGCAGATGCGGTTCCCAGATTCGCTCGGTCAACCAGAGACCATCGGTGTGAACATGAAAGTTATCAGTCAGGAAACGGTTCAACAACGCAATCTGTCCCTTGGCATCACGCTCCGGGATTGAACAGAGAATCGGCTCATAGAAACCACCGGTCATCAATTCAAGTTGACCGCTATCAACCATTTTACTCACGATTTCGAAATAGTCCGGATTGGACGATTTCTGCCAATTCCAGAGAATCCCCGACTGATGGAGCGACATGCGTACCTCGGGATGTTCGCTCAACAAATTGAGGAACGGTAGATACGCTTTCTGGTGGGCATCCTCAAAGACAGCGGCGAAATTCCCCACTGGCTGATGATTATGGATGCCAAAAGCTAATTTGAACTTACTCATAACTGACTATTTCCAAACTGGATGGTTTCAAGTCTCGGGACAAATATCAACATCCCCTACCACATAATTATCGGTAGCATACGCCATATCTGAAATCACGTTCCTAAAGGCTGTCGAGAATCGCCAGGTAATTAGCGTGACGAAAAGGTGCAACCTCACCCGAGACCACGGCATCTTTCACTGCACAACCCGGTTCGTGGGAGTGACTGCAGGGATTATATCGACACTGACCCAAAAACGGCTCAAATTCCGGGTAATAAGCCGCCAAATCGTCGCGCGTGATCTCCCACAGTCCCATGACTTTAAGCCCGGGGGAATCAACCACCAACCCGCCGGATGGCAGTTCATACAGCTCAACATTGGTCGTGGTATGTTTGCCGCGCTCGGAATGAGCAGAGACCTCGCGAGTTTTGATATTGAGATCGGGAATCAGCCTATTGAGCAGGGTCGATTTCCCTACCCCGGAATGCCCGGCAAACAGGGTTCGGTGGTTGTCCAAAGCTTGTTGCAGTTCGCTCATACCTTCGCCGGTTTGAGCCGAAACCACATAGCCAGGAGTTCCGATCGCTCGATACGCCTCGACGATCTGTTCAAAATCCGATTCCGGCTCAAGATCAATCTTGTTGAAAACCACGAGCGGTTCGAGCCGACCGTACTGCGCCGCCACCAGACAGCGGTCGATTAACCCGGTTTTTAGGGCTGGCGACCGAACCGAAACCACCACTGCCAATTGATCCAGATTGGCGGCAATCACCTGTTTTTTGGACAGGGAGCCTTTGGATGGCCGAAGAAACACGGTCCGACGGGGAAATACTTGTTCGATTGCCCCGGAGTTTTCCCGTGACTGTACAAACAACACATCATCGCCTACCGCTACCGGCGTAGTCAGGACAGCCTTGTTCTTGACCTTACCCCGGACTTCGCACTGCCAGCGTGAACCATCCTCAGCCAGCACTTCAAACCGCCGGCCTCGACCAGCTACTACAATGCCTCGCTTCGATTCTTCCATTAACTTAAGGTAACGGCTAAAACGGTGTCCGACAACAGCGATCTCAACTTCTCACACTGGTAAGAAAGGCGCAGGAACACTAATTGCCTTGAGGTGTCTAATATTGTATCCTCTATCCGTCTGAATAACTATTTAACGGGCCAACTTATGAAAAACATACTGACCAAAATATTCGGTACCAAACATGAACGTGAAGCCAAGAGGCTCGCTCCTTTGGTTGACGAGATAAACCAGCATTTTTCCACCCTGGAGGCTTTGAGTGAAGATGAGCTCAAGGGTAAGACCGATGAGTTCAGGAAACGGCTGGCCGATGGCGAAACGCTCGACGATATCATGCCTGAGGCTTTTGCTGTGGTCAAGGAAGCGGCCCGCCGCCATGTGGGCCATAGCTGGGATGTGGCAGGGATCCCCACCGAGTGGAATATGGTGCATTTTGACTGCCAGCTTCTCGGCGGCATAACTTTACACCAGGGGAAAATCGCCGAGATGGCCACCGGTGAAGGCAAGACGCTGGTGGCAACACTGGCGACCTACCTCAATGCCCTGTCCGGTAAAGGCGTGCATATGGTCACGGTTAACGACTACCTGGCCCTGCGTGACAGCGAGTGGATGGGCCAGATATACAAGTACCTTGGCCTGACTATTGGAGTCATCCAAAACCAGATGCGCAACGCCGAGCGCCGGGAAATGTACACGTGTGACATCACTTTCGGCACCGCCAACGAATTCGGTTTTGATTACCTGCGCGACAACATGGCTCAAACAGCGGAAGACCGTGTCCAACGCAACTACAACTATGCTATCATTGATGAGGTTGACTCTATCCTTATTGATGAAGCTCGTACTCCGCTGATCATTTCCGGGCATGTGGAATCAAGCTCTCACGATCGCTACCAGGAAATGAAACCAACTGTTTCCAATCTGGCCCGCAGGCAGGCGGTGTTACTCGGCGAAAAACTTACCGAAGCCGAGAAATTGGCGGCGAGTGGAAAAGCGGAGGATGAGTTTGCGCTCGGCGAACTACTACTGGTCATCTCCCGTGGTGCCCCCAAGAACAAACGACTGCTCAAACTACTCAAAGAACCGGGCATGGCACGGCTCCGTACCGATGTCGAATCTGATTTCATGAAACGCAAAGCTCTGTACGAAATCGATGACCAGCTTTTCTATTTCATGGATGAGCGCGAGCATACAATCGTCTTGACCGATCTCGGTACCGACCAACTGCCCAAGGCCGAACAGGAACTGTGGGAGATCCCCGATCTGTCGACGATGCTCTCCGAAATCGACGGCGATGAATCGCTTTCGGAAAAGGAGCGGCGCAAAAAAACTGAGGAAATCTACAGCGTTCACGCCGAGCGTTCCGAAAAGGTCCATGCCATCAACCAGCTCCTGCGCGCCTATATGCTCTACGAAAAAGACGTCGAGTATGTGTTGCAGGAAGGCAAGGTGATGATTGTCGATGAATTCACCGGCCGTGTTTTACCGGGCCGACGATATTCCGATGGTCTTCACCAGGCGATTGAGGCCAAGGAAGGGGTCAAGATTGAGGGCGAGAGTCAGACACTGGCGACGATCACCCTACAGAACTACTTTCGCATGTACGACAAACTTGCCGGCATGACCGGCACGGCCGAAACAGAAGCGGGTGAGTTCTGGGATATCTATAAACTTGATGTGTCTGTGATCCCAACCAATGTACCTATCAATCGTGATGACCTTGATGACGAAATATACCGCTCCCGACGCGAGAAATACAACGCCATCATTGACGAAATAGTTGATAAGTACAACGAAGACCGTCCGGTGCTGGTCGGTACGATATCTGTCGATGTCTCCGAACTGCTCTCGCGCATGCTCAAACGCAAAGGGATCAAACACAACGTCCTGAACGCCAAACAGCATCAGAGTGAGGCCGAAATTGTGGCCAACGCCGGCATGCCGGGCGCTGTAACGATCGCCACCAACATGGCCGGTCGCGGTACCGATATCAAGTTAGGCAAGGGCGTGGTTGAAGCGGGCGGACTTCATATTGTAGGCACCGAACGTCACGACTCGCGCCGGATCGATCGCCAGTTACGTGGCCGCGCCGGGCGTCAGGGCGACCCGGGTTCATCAAAGTTTTTTCTCTCGATTGAAGATGATCTAATGCGACTCTTCGGCGGGGATCGCCTCGGTTCGATTATGGATCGATTGGGCGTACAGGATGGCGAAGTCATCAAAGCCGGGATGGTCACGAAAGCGATTGAGCGGGCACAGAAGAAAGTCGAGGCCCAGAACTTCGCCATTCGTAAACACACGCTCGAATATGATGATGTCATGAACGTCCAGCGCAAATGGATATATGAACGCCGACTGGCGGCGCTGGAACGTGAATCGATCAAAGATGAAGTGGTGGAGCTGATCAACAACGTGCTGGACGATCTTATCGCAGAGCACTGCCCGAAAAAAGAATACCCAGAGAACTGGAATCTGAAGCAGTTTTGCACAGACCTCCGCAATGTATTTCTGTTTGACTACAAAATCAAAGATGACGAGGTCGAGAGCCTCACCCATGAATCGTTGCGCGAGACAATATACAACGCGGTCATGGCATTCTACACGCAGAAAGAAACAGCGTACGGCGAAGATGTCATGCGCCAGTTGGAGCGGTACGCGGTACTGTCAACCATCGACCGCCACTGGCAGGATCATCTGGCTGAGATCGATGAACTTCGTACCGGTATCAGCCTGCGGGCGTATCACGGCCAGATGGGCCAGCCGATTGACATCTACAAACGTGAAGCTTTCGGCATGTTTGAGAAAATGATCAGTGCCGTAGATCGTGATATTGTCAACCTGGTCTACAAATTGCAGGTGAATGTCGATGAGCAACAACGTCGCCAGCAACAGGCATCAATGACCGCGTTACACCAGGAATCGACTAACTTAGGTTACGCGTCGGCACCCGCCGGGCCAACCGGCGGTGAACCAGCCAGCCCGATGGTGGAGGCATCGCAGGCGGGAACTCGTGTCCAGACGGTGCGTCGCAAAGTACCAAAAGTAGGTGCCAACGCTCCCTGTCCGTGCGGTTCCGGCAAGAAGTACAAGAAATGCCACGGCAAGCCAGGGTAGAATCGTTTATGCGTGCCGTCAGGCGACTCTGCCTGACGGTTCTTTCCGGGGCGGACCGGGAGGTCTGCCGCCCACAAGTATTCCCTACTCCCATGCCACCAATTCGTATTCATCGGTAATGTCGATGAAACCAAGCTCGTTGCCATGCTCATCGACAACCAGAACGTTCGCCATCAGAATCGAACGGCGAACCAGACCCTCTTCAGCAATGTAGTCAAGAAATACGAGATTATCGTTGAACGAGCCATCGTTATTAGTATCCTCAAGCCAGCTAACGACAAAACAACCGAAATTACCGGCTGGCACCGAGATGATTTCAAAATCATGAATCTGCTTCTCGATACGCCAGGGGTCATCCTCGCGGAATACCCACTCGGCACCGATTGAGATCGGATACTCCAGGCCTAACTTGGGAGGATCTTCTACGATCAACTCCCTGGGTGATAACGCCACGCCGGTGCCCTCGACTTGACCCAGAAGCTCTGAGACTGATTCGAATTCTCTGCCCCCGAAGCGATAACGATACGAGGTCGAAAGGCTGGCGGGAATTATGTTTCCCGGGCCATCGTATCCGACCAGGTATAGACCGTCGTTTGTCACATGATACCAGGTAGTACTGTTGTTGAGCGTAACCTGATCCAGATCAAACCAAGTTTCCTCAAATACGTAAACCGGGTTTACTTGCCAGCCGGTATCCGTACCCACAACTTCCAACAGGAAGTAACCACTCACAGTAGACAGGGCGGTCAACTCGCGGCGGTACTCCCACCGGTTACCCACTTCAACCGGGTAGGTTATCGAACTGCGCGAACCGAACGAATGGACCGTAGACCAGGCGGTAATCGTACCGTTGATTTTTGCTCGCACCGCCCAGCGATACTGTGTGCCCGGCTCCAGTGGTCCGGGCGCGTAACTGGTGTCTGCCAAGTCGGGGAAAGTAGCCGACGGCGTAGCGCTCTGGCCGAAATAGAGATCGTACACAACTGAGTCACCCCAGTCACCAACCGGATGCCATTGCAACGTGGGACTGAGCGATACATTGTTGTCAGCGGTTGGTATTCCGACGGGGGCGTTGCCCGATTCATCGCCCGGCCCGATCGGACCCTGGTCATCATCCGTGCAACCGAAGACAACAGCCACAAGAGCCAACAACAACAGACCTGCTACGATATATTGATTTCTCACACGGATCATAATCACACCTCAAGTTTATCGATCAACCAGCCGGATATTCAGCCCGTCATTACTTGATACCAAAATCGTTCTGGTGCGATCCAGGTGTCAACAAGTATAAGCCCATCGTTGCAATGAGAACGAGGATCAGAAACTGAATCCGGCACTGAAATAGAGGCGGTCTTTGGGACTGTCGCCACCACCGTAGCCGATCACGACCGGACCGGCCGGCGAATCAAACGCGAGTGAAACTCCGAAACCGTGACGGAACTGGCCCGGTTTGATATCATCGGCTCCGGCGTAGACATCGCCGTAATCAACATGACCTGTCAGATAGAAATGATACATTATTTTCAGGCGCAATTCCTGGTTGAACAGAAAGATTTTGTCGCCGGACAGTTCGTTGATCCGATAACCGGCGAATGATCCGTTGCCACCTGCATAGAATTTCTCCGATGGCGGCAAACCACGACGTGAAAGACCAATCGACAGCTTGGGATGATAATTCAAAGACGATATGAGCGGGTAATAGGCCTCAAGTGAAGTAAAGAAACGACTGTATTCAATTTCACCCCCAAATAGTTTGCCCGCAAAACGCAAATCAAACCGATGTTTCTTCCCTGTCATCGGAAACGGGTACCGGTCAAACGATTCAATAACCGACTCCAAGTGCAGGGTCCGTAATCCGAATTTATCTGAGACCCCCGCCTTATGGTCAAAAAGCTCGACATTCTCGATGCTCACTCCGGCCCTCACCTGACCGAGACGTGCAATCTGCTGACCGACATAAAAAGCGCCACCCCAGCGATCTTCATCACGAAAACCAACCACATCACCGTTGCCATCAAATAGTTTACGGTCGAGACAATCATAGAATATTCTTAACCGCGCAGTCAGGTAGGTGAGAAAGATTCTATCCAGACGCAGGCCGGTGTAATATAATTGACGATCACGACTGTAATGCAGGTGGGTCAGGAATTCCAGTCCCATACCGTTGATGTTGTCGTCCAACAGTTCAAGAAACTGTTCCGTCTGGTATTCATCGTGCCAGTGCCAGCCCACTCGAAGTTGCGAGTATTTTTTTTCTTTCGCCCTGATTGTTATATTGGCGGCACCGTTGACCGACACCAAATCGAAAGTGACCCGTTCAAACAATTCTGTACCGTTAAGATCCGACAGACCCTGCGATGCTTTTTCCAACGAAAAAGGTTGACCGGCCTTCACTGGGAAATATGACCGGAGTAGCCAATCGCGCGATCGCAATCCACGGTTGACATCAATGCGCCGGACAATCGCCTCATCAACATTAATCGTAATTTCGCCACGATCAAAATCTATCTCGATCTCACGGATTTCGACCAAATCGTAACCCTCGACCATATATAGATTAACAATGCGATCCAAGCCACGCCTTAATGCAGAAATAGATAACCGATGATCAACAAAATCACACTGGAGAGCTAAAGTGGAATCGTCAATAACAGTATTGCCCTCAAATCGTAGCGTCAAATTGGTGACTAAAGGCCGAAGGACAACGCTCAACTGGAGATCGACTATTGGCATCCCATCCACACCCTCAATTGAATCGGGCCGTACCGGGATCAAATCAGCTGTTAGTCGGAATATCGGTTCGGTGCGAACCAGTGTCTGCAAATCAGCCACAAGTTGTCGATGGGTGAATGGTTGATCAAAACCGGCCTGCTCAATTCGCTCGCGAACCAAACTGTCATCGCAGACAACCTGCACTTGTCGCACCTGACAAGTCGGAACTGGCCGATTATCGGATAGTCGTATTATCGAATCCGCCATCGCCAAACCAGCGTGGTAACCTAACTCGACAAGGCTGTCGGCTGATTCAAAATTAACTGACGACATTTCATCCCCAACCGGACTCACAACCAGGTCAGCCAGAGCCAGTTGTCGTTGCAGTTTGTCAGCGGTCATAATCGTACTCACCTGGTTGGCTATATCGACCGCCGTGGTCAATTGGTCGCGGGGTGCCAACGGGCTGGTAGTGTTTACAGCGACCACCAGAGTCGTGCTGTCTACCATGTCGCGGACAATCTCGACCGGCACTGGCAAAAGCATACCGCCATCCATAAGCAAACTGTTACCATGTTCCACACTGGTGAAAGCCAGCGGAAAAGCCATAGTAGCACGCATGGCATCAGCAAGCGACCCAGATGACAACACAACCAGCTTCCCAGTGATAATATCAGTACCTACCGTTTTGAACGGAATTGGGAAGCGAGTGAAATCTTGCCCCGCAAGATAGTTAGCGGGAGTTGTCAGGCGGGTCAAAAGAGAGGTGATCTGCTGACCTCCGGTCAAAGCCTGCGGAAGCTGGGGCCGCCAGCCATCAAAGCGAACCGACAGAAGATATTTTTCGCGGGCTTGTCGCTGGGTGAAGAACATCGATGACCGTTGCGGTCTATTGGAAATCAGGGACGAAATATCGAGTTCACCTATTATCACTTCCAGTTCGTCAGGGGAATAACCGCAGGCGTAAAGGCCACCGATAATACCGCCGATCGACGTACCCGCAATGGCGACAACTTCAATACCCCGTTCCTCGAAAGCACGTAGAATCCCAACAGCGCATATGCCCCGGGCGCCACCACCGGATAAAGCCAGACCTATCCGGTGATTCGGTTGTGGGATATCTGGATCGATACCCTCCAAACCACCGACAACGATCCGATCGTTACCAGCTACCGTACACACGGTAAGAAACAGGAGGAAGGATATTGTCAGGAGAGTTTTCACTTGCCAAGCCGGACACATGGTCGATTCATTAGTTCTGTTTGCACAACATAAGGAATAAACGATGTCGGTCAGCCGAGCGGAAACAAAAAAAGTAAAAGCCTTACAAACTAAGAAGGGTCGTAGATTGGCCGGAAAGTACATCGCGGAAGGTGTACGCCTGTTGGAAGAGGCCTGCCGACTGAAAGTTCGACCACTGGAACTCTATTACTCCGAAGCACTTCTGTCTGATCGCGGACTAAATCTTGTACGAGAATTTGAGAAGCTTGGGGTGGTACCGCAAACAGCGCATGCGGCCGATCTTGACCGGATGGCGGGCGCAACGACCCCACAGGGGATTCTGGCGGTCTTTGAGATTCCAGAGACCGATCTAACCAAACTTCACCGTACTAATCTACGTAACATACTGATAGGTGAGAACCTGTCGGATCCGGGCAATGTTGGTACCCTGATTCGTACCGCCGCCGCTTTCGACATTGATCTGGTAGTGCTGTGCGGGCGTTGCGCTGAACCGTTCGCACCCAAAGTCGTGCGTTCATCAGTCGGAGCAGTCTTTGGACTGCCAGTCGCCGTGGCCAGTACGGACGACACCCTTGATTTTGTCACTCGCCACCAGATACGGCTGATTGCGGCCGGTTTGAAAGGTCGCTTGCAATTGACCGAGGTTCTGTCCAAAGTGAAAAATCAAGCGGTAGCGTTAGCTATCGGCTCGGAAGCCAACGGTCTGTCTGAAGAATTACTTATCAAGGCCGATCATGTTGTTCGCATAGAACACAGTCGGCAGGTCGAATCATTGAACTCGGCAGTGGCCGGTGCTATACTTATGAAAGAATGTTATGACAGCAGAGGACGGAGAAAATGATGAGATCGAAACTCTGGCTACTTTCTGCCATATTGGTTGTCTGTCTGGCTGAGGCCGGAACCGCCCAGGAAGTCTTTGAGCGAAGACGGGGGATTTTTGAAACTGAGACCATTACGGTAGCGATGCCAATCAATCCGACCACCAAAGTGGTGATTGCCTCAACTACATATCTTTCGGGTGATTTGACGATCACATCCTCTGAAAGTGACAGCCTGCGAGTCGTCTACAAAAAGGTAGCCAAGACTTCCAGCAAGTCGGAGGCTATCGACTACATTGATCTGATATCGGTAGTGCTTGAGGATCATTCCGATAATCTTGTGGTAAAACTGCGCTCGCCCAACCCGGCACCCTGGAGCGGAACAAACAATTCCGGCCGAGTCGAGGCCGAGATTTTTGTGCCGCTGGGCACCGAAGTGGAAATTAGTGCCCAGATTTTTGATGTCACCGTGAATGGGCCAATACGCGGAATTGATATTCCCAACTCTCTGGGACGTCTGGATATAACTGGTATCACCGAACACCTTTATGTGGTTACAGCAAATCGCAGAATCTCATTGACTGATATTACAGGCGAAATATCGGCTACCACCACAAACTCATCGCTGATTGCAAAGGCGATCACCACCACTGATTCTCAGGCTCGGTTTCGAAATGATGGCGGCGACATCAAAATCAATGGCCTAATTGGATCAATAAACGCACGAAACAGTTTTGGTCGGATAACGATCGAAGGTTTCGAGCCTCGTGGCGAAATCAGTTACATTCGGGGCACCTCCGGACCGGTAGCAATCGAGATCAGCTCAATGGGTGAAGGTCAGGTGGTGGTCACCAATCGACATGAAGATATTGATATCAGTGTACCTGACAGCCTGTCGGCATTTTTCTCTTTATCGGTTGACGAGGACGGAATAATTGAGGTCAACAACTTTTCGTTTACGCCCGATCTGGTACAGCGAAGTCGATTGAGTTTGCAATCGGGTGACGGCCTGGCTGATATCCGAGGTTCGGTGAAAGGCTCGGGCAATATCTATGTCCGGGGAAGGACGGATGAATAAAATGTATCGCTATTGTTTTTTCTTTGCGACAGTTTTCTGGGTTGTGCTAACGACGGTTCCAGCTCAAGGGCAGGAACGACGGATTCCGATTCCTGATGATGTTTTTTACTACGCACCGGCATCGTCCGTATCTGGCTCGGAGGCAACCTGGGTCAATCCGGCCGGACTGGGGCGTTTTGCAGTGGCTGGTTTCCAGATCATGGCGGATTACTCAAACGATGATTACGCAAAAAGTTGGGGTGCGGTGTTGTACCGCGACCGAACGACCACCGCTTACCGGCATATTAACAATCCAACCGGGGATGACTACGAAGAAATGGTCACCGCTATGGGGTTCAAGCTCGGTCTGGCTTTGGATGCGGGGCTGTCATATCGCTACTTTCGAGACGGACCCGGCCTTTACAAAAAACGACATTTTTGGACTCTCGGTTTGCTTAAACGATCACATGGGCCGTTTTCACTCGGGGCGGTTTTCTCCAACCTGAATCGAGGAAAGATTGATTCGGAACGATCCGCAGTAGAACAACGATACTCAATCGGCTACCGTCCTTTCGGTCGCAAGCTGACCCTAGCCGCCGATATGTTTCTTTCTACTCAAAATCGACTGAGCGAAGCCGATTTCATTTATAACGCTGAGTATATCCCCACCCGGGGCCTGTATGTTAACGGCTATCTGGACTCCGACCATAATTTCCAGATTGGTTTTCGTGTCAATTTGCTCAAGTATTTCGTTGGTTCCCAGAGTCGTTTCGATGAAGATGGGCACAGCGGTCGCACCACTGCTTTCTTCGGGGCAACCAACATGCGGCAACCATCAGTAATTAGAGGTCGGAGGCGAAATCTGGCGGTTGGCATTACAGGAGGCGCTTCTGAAAACCCACCACAACCGAGATTCGGTCGGAAACGAACTGCTTTTCTGACTTTGCTGACCACGATATATAGGGCGGCCGAAGATCCATCAATCGCCTCGATGAAACTCAGTCTTAATCGGTTGGCGCTGGGTTTCGGGCAGGCCCAGGAACTACGGGAAGCTCTGGCTTATTTTGGTTCACGTGACAAGCGAATCATCTGTCATCTGGGATCACCTAACAACATCGGCTATTTTGTAGCCTCGGTAGCCGATACGATCCTGATTCCACCGGTCTCACAACTGCGCCTGGTCGGACTTCGCGCCGAGTTGACATTTTGGGCGGGTGCTCTGGACAAGATAGGAGTTGAGTTCGAATTACTGCGTATAGGTGACTACAAAACTGCACCCGAAACATACACTCGCGAGATGGCCAGTGAAGAAAACTGCGCTCAACTCAATCGACTGCTGGATGATTTGTATGACCAGTTTGTGGTCACTATGGCCGAAGGTCGAGGTCTTGAGCCTGATTCGGTTCGCAAACTGATAGATTGTGGACCATTCACATCGGTCGAGGCTGTTCGCTATGGTCTTGTCGATGGGCTTAGTTACCGCGATCAGGTCGATCCGGACTACTTTGGCGGCATTCCTTCGGTGTCGTTCCGCTCGTACCTAAGCGACACCTTGCAAAACGATTCGTGGCAAACACGACCTATTATAGCCGTAGTAGTGGCCGACGGTGAGATCGTCTCCGATGGCGGCGGCCCCGGACTGCCCGGTAAATCCAAAGGTGTTAAACCGACTGAAATGAGTCGCGCCTTTAAGGCGGCACAACGCAATCCACGCGTGCAAGGCATTGTTCTGCGGGTCAATTCTCCGGGTGGTTGGGCGCTTGCTGGTGAAGAAATCTACCATGCGGGAATCACGGCCGCCGAGAGCAAGCTGTTGTCAGTCTCTATGGGAAATGTCGCGGCCTCGGGCGGCTATTACATCGCCATGCCAGCCCAACGTCTCTTTGTCAACCCGGCGACTATTACCGGCTCTATAGGCATCTACGGCGGCAAAGTCGACCTTAGCGGTCTGCACGAAAAAATTGGCCTCGGCAAAAAACTATTCACCCGAGGACGATATGCCGGAATGCTCAGCACCACTCGGCCTTTCACCGATGACGAGCGGGAAAAATACCAGTCACACTTGCAGGCTTTCTACGACCACTTTATACACTTGGTAGCTGACAACCGGGGGCTGACTGTCGATTCGATCGACAACCTCAGCCGTGGACGGGTCTGGACTGGCAGAGAGGCACTCGCCAATGGCCTGGCCGATGAGATCGGCGGCCTCAAACAAGCACTCGACTACACAGCCAACGAACTCGGTCTGGATGATTATGAAGTGGTCACCTATCCGCAGAAACGTCCCTGGTTTATTTTTCCGGGACGTTCATTGATTGGCGGACTTGTATCAATGATAACCGGAAACAAAAACTCCCCGGAGACAGGCTTGTTGAATCTGCCAATCTCCGAGGATGAAACTATTCTGGCACGAATGCCGTTTGATCTGGCAATCGAATAGTAGTCGGCGGTTCTCAGTGACCGCTATCGTTGCTCACAAAGCCCACAAACTCCTGTTTCCAGCCGATCCGTTGGAAGATGCGTACTGTCGGTGTCTCCGGCGGATGATTAGCCGGATTGTCCAGATCAGTATCGTAGCTCCAGTCACGAATAGGAGGGGAATAGTAGGATCCACTCCAGTCACCAACGGCCTGCTGGGAGTACCAGAGATTTACCGCCGATCCGGACCAGGTGAAATTCTTGCCCGACCAGACTTCCAGAAAACGGGGCAGGTTCTCAAAACCGCCGTTGTAATTACTTGAAGTAGTCTCAGTATTACCGGTCAGGTAGGAGGCATTGACCGTGGTGACATTAGCGATGCGGTCATACTTAGACTGGGTAGACTTAGCGTCAAAGCCATTGGCTTCCCAGGCATTCGAGAGAAAAGACACGGCGTCGGCCATCAAAGCCGCTGGTTTCTTATTCGTCGAGTTGAAGTCACCGAGGGTGTACATCGGATTCTCGCTGGCAATGGTAAGTCCGGCGTCAAGCTCGGCACCGTTCTTCACCCGAAGCGCTGGCCAATCGCCGCTCATTTCGTCAGCGAAATAGACAACACCGTTGGATGGAGCGTAACCATTATCATACATCTTTTCGATATCAAGCTCGGTGCAGTCAATCCACTCACCCTCGCGCTGATCGTAGAACTGATCCGAAGTATAAGTTACGGTCCCGTCGGCAACCATGGCGGCGGTAACGTCCGACCACGTACCATCGGCTTGTTTACGTACTATCGTCCCGTCCTTAATAACCAGAGTGGCAAGGTTCTCGTACGAATCAGGGTTGCTGTCGGCTCGTTCAATAAGCTTGTGGGGATCATCGGAGTTGGACAACGGGATGTTCAGGGTTTGCTGGCCGTGAGAGGCGTCCTGTACCCGTCCGCCCCAGCGGGCAACGGATGAATCATACCAGTGGCTATCATCGGCGTCCAGCCAATCAGCTCCATCCTTCATGGTCACATAATTACCGGTGGCATCTTTGATGAGCACGTCGCCGGTGGCAACACCTCCAGCGCCCTTGCGACCGTGGTGAATGTCGCCCGACGCGGTCACGTAACTGTCCATATTGAGGGTGCTATTCGCCTGAATCCACATATCACCATTGGAGTGTACGCGTCCGATCAAGTTCATATCAGGACCGGGGGCGATCTCCAGATCGTTGCCGTAGAAAACAGCGAACTGAAAAATCGGTACCAGAGCGCTCTCGAAAGAAACTGACATCCCCACTTTGGAACCATCGATCGGACTAACGCCGGTCGAGCTTGCCGCAAAAGATTTTACCTGCGCGTTCAAGCCAGCCAGCGAACCCTGCGTTAGAGGACGCTGTTCAACCGGACCATCATCCAACACGGAATAAGAAACAACACAATCGTTGACCTCCTCCGTGCCTTGAGGCATAATCGTCGGGGGCGCCCCGGTGCTGTCGTAATAGGTCTGGAGAATAGCGGTGGCCTTTTCCAGTCCGGCTTCAGCGGCGTAGAACGCCTTCATCTCCTGCATTTCGTTGCCAGCAATCTGAACCTCGTCGTCCGAGGTACTCAGGGCGGCGAGGCCGATGAGTAACAGCATGCCCATCATGAGCAATGCAATCAGCGTCGCGACACCGCGTTCCGATTTGAGAATGTGCATATTCATATCTGTTAACCCCTGTTAAATACCAATATTTCTCAGACTGACAGATGACATATAGGTCCGCTTCTTACCTTCGTCCTCGGATCCGAAATCCGGCCGGGTCGATTCGGCTGTAATTGAGATCATAACTTCGCGGACATCGGAAACCAAAACCGGGACATCAACAACCGTGCCGTTGGCTAAACGGTACTGAAATTGCAGGTCGGAGATATGCTCGGCGTATGGCTGAGCTGGGTCACCACCCAACTGGATCATCAGTATCGGATTATCTAAATCGGTAGTATTATCGACAAAGAACTTCACTTGGTTCAGAGCCAGCAAGAGGGCATCCGCGTCGTAGGCGCGACTCAGATTCTTGGGTGTGTATCGATGCTGAATATGCATCGCTGCTGTCTGCACCTCAGAAACCTTAAACCACTCACCGATCGATGAATCGGGATCATAGATGTACACCCACTGGTCATCCTCAAAACACGAGATATCGGTGGCCAGTCTCAGCTCGGCCGAAGTGTTGGGCATAGCCGCCGCCAGGTAGGTGTCACAGTCATTGCCGTGATAGGTGATCGTAATAGTATCCGGATTGGTATTGGCGGCAACAATAGCCGGCAGACCGAGCGGCAGATCGTGTCCCGCCATCCGTATCTGGCGGGTCAACTCGTCAATAGATGCCCGCGCCCCCTGTTGCATAGTGGTTACATCATCCTGCACCAGATAGTTCTCGTGCTGGGTGACATATGTTCTCATGATGGCCAAGGTGACTATCCCCGTCAGAACGAGCGCAATCATCAGCTCGATCAGTGTCGTACCCCGTTCGGATCGCAAATCTCTTATGAATTCTTTCATGGCTACCTCTATACCGAATCGGTTCGGATATACGCGGTTAAACTGTTGGTATGTTGTTCCGCCTTGATGTCACTCCAGGAGACCTGTACTTCGACCCTGCGCAGATGACTGCCGACGCTACTGACGGTCCAGACTCTGGTCAAGCCCTGGGCGGTATCACTGCCGCTCTGCATCGCGGCCATACCGCCACCGCGGATCTGCTCAAGTTTTTCCTGCATCACTTGGGTGGCCATAGTGGTCTTATTAGACCAGTCGTTGCCGTCGAGCGCAATCATAGCCATATTCAGAAGCATCATCAGCGAGAGCGATGTCAGGATCATTGCGACCATGACTTCAAGTAACGAAATACCCTGCTGGTTATTCAGCTTTCTGATTCTTTTCAAGACATAAAATTTCATACAAATTTCCTCTTAGTCTAGCGAGGGTTATGTAAACTGCTTGCCAAACAAGACCAAAGTGCCGAGAAAATCTCTGTGCCTACGGATATGCGATTGAATCGCAATACGTTACGGAGATATGCCTGACGTGAGAAATCCATACAATAACGATTCGGTACAGCCGATTTGATGATCGAAAAATGGAGCGATCCCATAAGTATGGGCGACCGCCCACTATGTGTTTCAGATAAAAACAGATGAATAAACCGGAAGCTCCCGGCTCTGGCCTGACCGCTAAGCTCTACCGCTTCAACTCCAGCTTTTCCAGTCGGATTCGGACTGCCCCCGGCTGGCGACCGAGTTGGTTGGATATGGCATCAAGAGATAATCCTCTCTTGAACATGTCGGCCAGTTGATTGTCTTCACGAGGAGGCCAGGGGCGGTAAGCGCGAGGATACTTGTCGCGTATTTTGTCCAAAGCTATCAGTTGCCCGTGAACTATTGTGAAAGCGGCTCCCCGACCGATTTCTACTTTACCCTGTTCGTCTTCGATTTGCTCGATCACCTGGCGGGCCAGATCGGCAGAAGCCATAATATCCCCCATTGTTAACCCCGAGTTAGCCTTGAGGATTTTGTCGTATGAATATCCCTCGGATATCAGTTTCAACACCTGGTTCACCGTGACTCCGGTATCGCGAATCTTGACGCTTGCTTTCATATCTTTGCCTCCTGATACTACATAAGGGGCTACCCTGACAGAACGTGTCAGTGAAAGTGATCAAATGCGCATATTTATGTGGCACTTTCGCGGTTGTCAGCGGTTCCAGCTAAAGTATCTTGTGTGATCAAAAAGAAAGGACTCACATGCTCTTTGGGGCTCACCAATCAATAGCGGGCGGCGTCGCCAACGCCATTATACGTGGCAAAAAAGCGACTTGCGACACAATCCAGATGTTCAACAAATCATCCAATCAGTGGCGAGCTAAAGAATTGACGCAGACTGACATCGACGAGTTTTTCCACCAGATCGATGAAACCGGTGTGACCGTAGCGACCTCACACACCAGCTACCTGATAAATATCGCCTCGCCAGATGAAACACTCAACGCCAAATCATACGATGCGCTCAAAGTCGAGATGGAGCGGTGCGAAAGACTCAAAATTCCAAATCTGGTGATGCATCCGGGGTCACATGTCGGATCGGGCGAAGAAACCGGGATGGATCGAGTCTCCGTCAATATCAACAAGCTGATGGCTGAACTTGAAAACGGAACAGTGCGGTTGCTCTTGGAAGCGACCGCCGGACAAGGGAGCAATCTGGGCTATTCGTTTGAGCAATTGGCGTATATGATGAACCAAGTCGAGGACAAAACCCGGATCGGCATTTGTCTCGATACCTGTCACATATTCGCGGCCGGGTACGCAATCACCGACCCGAAAGATTACAAAAAGACGATGAAACAGTTCGATGATACCATCGGGCTGAAGAACCTGCACATCATCCACGCCAACGATAGTCTGCGGGAGTTCGGTTCGCGCAAGGACCGGCATGAGCATTTGGGCAAGGGGCATATCGGTATTGAGGCATTCCGCAACTTCGTCAATGACAATCGACTCAAAAAAATCCCGATGATTCTCGAAACCCCAAAAGGCGAGGAACTAACGGAAGACATCGCGAACCTGAAACTGCTCCGGTCGTTGGTGGAGTAGGTATGACTGATTCAGGACCTAATGAAATCAGAAACCAACAAGCTCCTTGCGTTGGAATCCACCTTCGATTCATCAGCAATTGATCTTGGCTTTTGTATGCTTGGGGCGTATCTTGGGCGGTGATGCTGAACCAGGTAGCGGACATAATCAGCAATTGCACGGTGGGTGCGGCCCTGACCGGGGCAGGTATTTCGGCGGAATCGGGTGTGCCAACTTTTCGCGGTCAGCAGGGGTTGTGGAAGAAATTCCGGCCGGAGCAATTGGCGACCATGGAGGCTTTTCTGGCCAGCCCTGATGTGGTCTGGGAATGGTACAACTGGCGGCGTGAACTAATCTCTGATGTTAGCCCGAATCCCGGTCATTATGCCTTGAAAGAGATGGAAGATTTTTTCTCCAAGTTTACACTCATAACTCAAAATGTTGATAACCTGCATCGGGTAGTCGGGTCAAGTCGGGTTCTGGAATTGCACGGCAACATCTATCACAACAAATGTGTTGATTGTGGATTGGCGCTGGCCGAAGACCTCGAAATCGATCCGAGCGCTATCCCTGTTTGTGGAAAATGCGGCGGACAAGTGCGACCCGATGTTGTCTGGTTTGGCGAGATGCTACCCGGCGATGTGATGGAATTCGCCTTTGCCGATGCGGAGAAGGCCGAAGTGTTTATCACAGTGGGCACTTCGGCTCTGGTACAGCCAGCCGCTTCTTTGCCGCTGGTTGCCAAACGTGCGGGCGCAACGCTGATTGAGATTAACCCGGAAAGAACACCCCTGAGCGATATTGCGGATTTCTCTTTTCGGGCCAAATCGGGCGAATTGTTACCGCAGTTGGTTACCGTACTCAGAGAGCGACAGAAGGGGGCTGGTGGCAAGTGAGTTTTGGGCGAACGGGCGAACCGACCAGTCTGTCGAATGTACAAAGGATATCACTTTGCGACAGATTTTGAGGTGTTATGAAGCGATCTAATAGAGTTCCATTCCAATTGATCGGGCTGATAGTGATCACGATCATTTTTGGTTTTGGTTGTTCAGTTTATTTCAATACGTTTTTCAACGCCAAGAAAGCGTTCAATGCCGCGGAGGAAACTCGTAAGGAAAGCAACCGATCCAAGGCCGGCCAGCGGGATTATCTGCTGGCTATTGAAAAGGCTCTGAAGGTTGTGGAAAATCACCCGAATTCCAAGTACTATGATGATGCGGTCTATGTTTTGGGGGTTTCCTATTTTCACACGCAACAATACAGTAAAGCGGAACGCCGTTTTCGTGAGTTGCTGGCCGATTATCCCGAATCGGGGTATGTTCGGGAAGTCCGACTTTATCTGGCCAAGACCAAGCTCGAGCTGGGTGACATAGACGATGCTATGGCCGCTTTTAGTGAGATTTTTGAGTCGGACTACGATAAAACGTTCAAGGCCGAGGCGGCGATCGGTTTGGGTAATTACCATCAGGAAGAGAAGAACTACGCTGAAGCTCGACGCTACTTCATGGCGGTTAGAGATTCACTCGGCGATGACCTGAGCAGTCAGGAGGCTCAGCGAAATATCGCCGATGGCTACTTTGAAATGTTTCAGTTTCGTGATGCCCTGGGAGCGTATCTTCAGATGCTCGGTATGGATCTGGACAAGAGGGATAAATATCACGCTCAGTTTAGGTCGGCTCTTTGTTCCTTTCGCCTTCAGCGAATTAATGATGGGATAGATTACCTTGAAGAGCTGGCCGATGATGAATTGTACTACGACTCACTTGGTATCCTGCTTCTGACCATAGCCGAGGGCTATGAATACGATGACGACCTGATTCAGGCTGAAGCTATCTACGAAGAGGTCGCATCTACCAGCGAACGTCCACTTTGGCAGGCTATGGCCTACTATCGGCTTGGACTGATTTATCAAATAGATTACGATCAACTTGGTCTCGCCAAAGAATACTACGATAAAGCGGCGGAGGCCGACCGCGCTTCACCGATTCGGAATGATGCCGTCATGCGATCATCGGATATTGGCAAACTGGAGACGTTTGCCCGTAGCCATCTGGACTCGACCGCAACTTTGGACGCGATTGATGAAGCCGCTTATGCCCAATATATGCTTGGTGAGCTGTACTGGTTCAAACTGGACAAGCCGGATTCTGCAATGGCTGAGATGCGGTACCTGGTAGACTCATTCCCCACCTCGTACTATGCCCCAAAGGGCATGATCGCATTGGCCCAGATGACTCGTGAGAGTTTGGAGGATAGTACAACTGCCGATTCGCTGTTCAAAGAGGTGCTTCGTCAATACCCCGCTTCCGATTTTATGCCAGAGGCGCTTGAAGCGTTGTCGCTGAAAGGAACAGCGGCCGACACAGGCTATGCCGCCATCTATATTGACGCCGCAGAGAATTTTCTGATTGAATCAGATAATTCTGATTCTGCCCGCACTCGGTATCAATATGTTGTTGATCATTTTCCCGAATCAAAATATTTCTTGCCGGCCAAGTTTGCTTTGGTCTGGCTGGATGAGATGTATTACTCGCCTGGGGATTCATCGGTGATTTTTGGTTATCAGGAGTTTGCTGATTCTTTCCCAGACAATGAGTATGCCGACCTTGCATTACGGCGAATCGGC
Source organism: Candidatus Zixiibacteriota bacterium (assembly GCA_021163775.1). GTDB lineage: Bacteria > Zixibacteria > MSB-5A5 > GN15 > FEB-12 > JAGGTI01. The sequence continues at coordinate 3,460 of JAGGTI010000102.1, read as the reverse complement.
GTACAACCAACAAGGGCTGACGTTGCTTCGAGTGATACTGATGAGCTTGCCGATGAAACTGCCGAGGGTGATGGGGACACGCTTTTTACGGCCAACTGGGAGGATTCTATTGCTAATTGGGATCCGATGGTGGCACTCTATCGTGGTCATGATGGTGACACGCTGGTTGATATCCGTCTGGAACCGATTGAAACTTTGATCGAGTTTGAATTCCCTGATGAAGCCGCGATTGGCCAGCAGTATGATTGGAAACTGTATTTTCAAATCCTGATCGATTTTTCAGGCAAAGTTATTGACTATGCGCTCAAGATTCCTTCAGGAATTGAGGCGATGGATGAGCGCGCGATGGAGACGGTTGGTTCAATGACATTTGACGCTATGGGAGTGTCCAACCGGATAGTGGATGCCGGTCTGGCCGACAAACGTGACGCTGAAGGATCATGGTTTGTTTACGAATACACGATTGTCAAACCGGAGTATCTCAGGTGAGTAAACTCAAGATCGAACGGGTTGCTGTCAGAAACCTCCGGCACTTGTCGCGCGACTACTATTCTATGTGTCTCGGACCCTGGCCAAAAGGATGTCGAAGTAAACCGGGGCAGTTCGTACATGTTGGCTTGCCGGAGTCGGACATATTCTTCCGGCGTGCCTTGTCTATTGCCTGGGTTGATCCGGATCGGGACGAATCGCATTTTATTTTCAAAGTATTTGGCCGAGGAATCCGGTTGTTGTCGCGCTGTAACAAGGGTGATGAAGTGGAACTGCTTGGTCCGTTGGGTGTGCCGTTTAAGATGCCGAAGAAGAACGAAACCTGTCTCTTGATAGGAGGTGGGGTTGGTTTTCCGCCACTCTATTTCCTGGCGTATCGGATGATCGAAAAAGGACGAGACCCCAGGACAATTGAGTTTTTCTATGGTGGTCGCACCTCAGAAGAAATTGTAGAACGTACACGTCTGCGTAAATTGGGTGTGAAATTTCGACCGGTGACCGATGATGGCTCTTTCGGCGAACAAGGTCTGGTAACCGAGGCCGTAACAAGATATTTGGATAGCACCCCACCTCGCAACCCTCGCATTTACAGTTGTGGGCCGGCACCGATGCTCAGGGCGACTGACGAATTGGCGCGACGCTACGATATCCCCGGTCAGGTATCGCTGGAGGCACCGATGCCTTGTGGCTTCGGAGTTTGTCTTGGTTGTGTGGTTCCTCTGCGGGCGGGAGGCAACGCGCGGGTTTGCACCGAAGGGCCAGTTTTTGAAATCGGGGAGGTACTGCTATGACTCCTGACCTGAAAGTGAAACTTGGTTCGGTTGAACTGAATAATCCGATAATGACCGCATCCGGTTGTTGTGGCTACGGTGAGGAGCTTGCCCAGGCTTTTCCGCTGTCCCGACTTGGTGCCTTGGTGACCAAGTCAATTACTCGCGAGCCACGCCTTGGACATCCATCGCCGCGCACTGTGGAAGCGGCTTCGGGGATGCTCAATGCGATCGGTCTGGCCAATGTTGGCCTTGATTGTTTCATCTCGGACAAAGTTCCTTTTCTCGAAAAGCAGGATACCACGATTGTGGTCAATGTGGCCGGATCATCAATAGGGGACTATGTTGAAGTATGCGCTCGCCTCAACGACGTACCCCGAGTTGATATGATTGAGGTCAATATCTCGTGTCCCAACGTCAAAGAAGGCGGTATTGAGATTGGCACCGACCCGACTATGACCGAAAAGACAATCGCTGAGGTCAGGCGAGTCTTTTCGCGACCGATCATCGCCAAGTTGACGCCTAACGTGACTGACATTTCAGTCGTAGCCCGTGCCGCCGAGGCCGGTGGGGCGGATATTTTGTCATTGATTAACACTTTGGTCGGAACGTCAATTGATTTCAATACCTGGCGACCACGGCTTACTAATAACCGTGGCGGTCTTTCCGGTCCGGCTATCAAGCCGGTCGCGCTGGCGGCTGTCGACCGGGTTTACCAGAGCACAAATCTGCCGCTTATCGGAATCGGTGGTATTGCTTCGGCGATGGATGTCGTCGAGTTTATGTTAGTGGGGGCGACGGCGGTCCAGATTGGTACTTCGCTCTTCAAGGATCCCCAGGGACCGGTAAATATTGTACGTGACCTCAAGGAATATCTTAAGCAACGGAATCTCAGTTCAGTCACCAAGTTGATTGGTCAGGTAAGGAAATACTGATGATAGCTGTCACCAAACTTCAAAAAGCCCAGCAGACTAATCGCTCACACATTTGTCTTGGGCTGGATATTGACCCCAAGAAAATGCCCTCCGCAAACAGTGGCTCACTGAAGGGTATGTTTGACTTTGTTCACGAAATCATTCAGGCCACCTCCGATCAGGTCTGCGCCTACAAACCGAACCTCGCTTTCTACGAAAGTCATGGTCCCGATGGTCTGGCACTTCTGCAACTTATTGTTGAGCGTATCCCTGAGAATATCCCGATCATTATTGATGGCAAGCGCAATGATATTGGCAACACGGCGACCCAGTATGCTAATGCGCTGTTTGAACGCTACCTTGCTGACTGGGTGACGATCAACCCTTATATGGGTTACGACAGCGTTCGCCCGTTCCTTGATTACAAAGACAAGGGTGTGTTTATTCTCTGTCTGACTTCCAACGCCGGTTCCAGGGATTTTCAGTTGCTTGAAGTTGATGGCAAACCACTCTATAAGATAGTCGCCGAGCGGGTGAATAGCTGGAACAAGGACAACAACTGCGGTTTGGTTGTTGGTGCCACCCACCCCGAGCAGTTACGGGAAATCCGTGCGATCGCAGGGGATATGCCGATTCTTATTCCGGGTGTTGGCGCACAGGGTGGTTCGTTGGAGAAGGCGATTGACGCCGGAACCGACAGTTTCCACAAGCTTGGGTTGGTGAATGTCTCGCGTTCCGTGTTGTATGCTTCCAATGGGACCGATTTTGCCGAAAAGGCGCGGCAGGAAGTTATCAAGCTTAACGAGATCGTAACACGTGTGCGCTATGGCGATGACAAATCGAAAGAAGCTGGACAACCATCGGTACCTCAAACTGATAAACAAAAACCAATGCCGGCGACCAACGATAAATCGGAGGCCGCACAGCGCACCGAAACTCAGTCACCCGCACCGACCGAAACGAATCAAATGCCACCAGCCGCACCCCCGGAGAGAACCCCCGACGATTCGGATGCGAACAGGCCACCGACTTGATCCTGCTGTTCAGAAACCTAAGGACTTTAAGGTTTGGTGCCACCATTTATGGTGAGGTGAAATAATCCGTAGGTTGATCTTTCCCCAGTTTGGTTTTTGTAGGTCACGGTTGCTTGCAACCTGACATTCACAATGTCGGGACCGCAAGGGGTACCGACCTGCTATCTGTGCTCGGCAGATGTCCACATCTGCCGATAGTCACTACTTTATTATCACAAACTTGCCGATCTGACTGCGGGTGGCCGACTCAACC
>JAGGTI010000069.1 GCA_021163775.1 Candidatus Zixiibacteriota bacterium | reverse complement strand
AGATAGGACTCCACCAGGATCTCTGGCGGAGAGGCAGGGATTCGAACCCTGGGTAGAGGTGATACCCCTACAACGGATTAGCAATCCGCCGCCTTCAGCCGCTCGGCCACCTCTCCGCACCAGAAGACGTTCTAACTATATTGAAAATATGAATTGATCGGCTGTGAGCAAGCCATTTTTAACCAAAACCGACATTACATCAGGTAGTCGGTCTAGTCACCACGGAATTCTGAAATGAGAACTTTACCCGCTTCAAGAGACAGTTTGCAACGCTGTTTTTCCTCGACAATTTCCCGATAGACAATTCCGAACGAGGCCTTCACCCCAGGATAGAGCTTCTCTTCGCAGATAATGGCCGCTTCGGCGTACTCCGCAAGAGCCGCTTCGATTTCGCCTTTCTGGACTTCCAGCTCTTTCAGATTTGCCGGTAATTCTTTTTGGAACTGCTCCAGTTTATCCAGAGCAACTTTTTTCTCAGGAGGCAGGGCGTTTTCTATCTGGAGACGATAAAGAACGTACAAGGCTTCCTTTACGCGAGCTTCATCGTCCTGAATGCGCTTGATTTCCTTGACCACTTCGGTATACCGCTTCATCAATTCTGGATCGTAGGCCACTTGAAGCTCGGTAGCGGTCCCGGCATCAGAACCCAATACAGCCGCCCGGATTTCACGACGAGCACGGATATTACCACCAACAATTTTGCCTCGACTGCCTTTTACCAGTACTTTATCACCCGCCTCCACACGACAGTTGACAATCTCACCACCCACCATAATCTCCGAACCAGCAATCAACCTCTGACCCTCGGCATATTTGACCGTGATATTGCCACCCGCTTCCACGATCCCATCAGACTCGCCAAAACAGCCACCCTTGATTGCGATATTTCCTCCGACACGGATATCAGCATCTTCAACATTGCCGTTGACCTCGAGATCACCGTCAATTTTGAGCTTGTATCCTGCCTTGATACCACCCGTAACATGAACTGAGCCACGACAATCGATGTTACCAACTTTATGATCAACATCGCCTCGTACTGTGATAACGTCCATCACCGAAATTTTATCAAGCTGAAATTGAATGGCACCCGATGTCACGGCAATGAGTGTCAGACCATCTTCGGATATCTCGGTGTTCATACCATTCTTGAACGGAAGATTTCTGCCTTCGGGGCCCTGAATCTCTTTCCCCAAAACGGTCATCCCCGGAATACCTGGGGTTGGCGGCACCTTAGTGGCCAGCTTAGCACCCTTCTCGACATTTTGAATGAAGCTAATATCCTTGTAGTCAATATGGCCGTCTTCGTCTTCTTTCGGTTTAAGATCCTGATTGGTGTTAAAATGGTAGATAAAACTTGAACTGGCACCCCGCTCAGGCTTGTTGCCAACCGCGACTCGTATTGGTGTGTTGTATTCACGATTATCTACCGCTTTGCTGATGGCTGTCTCATCAATACCAAAGACAATCTCATTACGTTCCAGTTCCTGCATTACTTCTTCGACGTTAATAGGTGAATCTGTATCCTGCGGCACTCTCAGCAAAACAGAAGCAGTCATAGAATCCTTGCTGATTGTCACTGCCACTCGTGCCCGCTGATTAGCTGAAGTATCAGTTACCATGGATTATCTTCCTATTTAACCTCAGCACCGGTCTCATGTTTCTCTGACAACAGACGCCAATATACACGTTCAACTACCAACGATATTTCATGATTCTTAAATGGCTTGGTAATATATTCATCGGCGCCCAACAGCAAAGCGTCCTTGACCGTATAGGTGTCGCCGTAGCCCGTCATCATAATCATACCAATCTGCGGATACTCATCCTTTACTTTCTTTAGCAGATCGAAGCCACTCATAAGAGGCATTTCAAGGTCGGACAGTACGATATCAACATCCTCTTTTTCGATGACTTCAAAAGCGGCCACACCGTCTTCTGAGATCAGTACCCGGTAACCGTCCCGAATCAGTACCTTGGCCAACAGATCTCGCATCATCGGTTCGTCATCAACAACAAGTATGGTAATCTTATCTCTCATGCGTTCTCTATTATCTTTCCTATCCTGGAATCATTATCCCAACCTGCACTTAATCAAAAATAAGGTTTACTACCGGGTGAGAGCTGACGATACCTCCGTTATGAAATCATCCAGTTGAATCGGTTTGTACATAACACGACAGGCACCAAGGACGCCAGCCTGATCCACAATTTTCTTGGTCGCATTTCCGGTAATAATCATTATCGGAACCTTGGGAGAGGATCGTTTAATTTCAGTCAGTACATCCAAACCCGACATCTCGGGCATAATCAAATCCAGGGTGATCAGGTCATAAGACGTAGCCTTGACTTTATCAACAGCCTCGTTGCCGGTGGCCGCGAGTTCCACTTCAAAAGCATCCGTTAATGCACAGAAATCACTGAAAACTTCCCGCACCCAGGGTTCGTCATCAACAATCAGAATACGGTATGGGTGACCCCGTTCACGAGCCAGTTTAGTCAATTGCTCAAGGCTTGTATTAGTCATAACATTCACTCCAGTACCAACGCTGGAACCCATCAGGCCGAAAATAGACCGTTAATTGGGTGGCCAGTATATATATTATCAGGTATCGACAAATAACTTCCATTCTTCACTTTTGTTGCCATCGTTCGCAGTGGTTCAGGCAAGCAGATCCCGAGCCTGATTTAGCGACTCCAGAATCTCATTACACTGGGTCGCAATTGACTCCAACCGTGACTGAATACGGTCTTTTCCGACCCGCCCCGAAGGGAGTTGATAAATCATTTTTTCCTGGTTTCGAGCGGCATTCAGAATCACTGTCAGCTCCTGGATTACTCTCATGGTGCTGTTGACCAGGCGAATAAATTCCGGCTCCATCTGGAGCAATTTTTCGGTTGATTTGTGTGCCTTGGCCTTGGCAAGGTATAATGCAAGATTGACAGCCAAATCGCGAGTTTCCTCGCCCAACGCATCGACTGTTTCCACCAATTCGACAACCGCCTCACGTTCACCCTTGTCTGCCTGCGTTGATGTATCGGTCATATTTCTGCCTCAAATCGATTGGTTTTCAAATAATTCAGGGGTAGTTTCTACAGGAGACGACGCTATCGCTGTCCCCGTTACTGTTGACTCCAACTGGAGTAACCGGCGGTTTACTTCGCCGATTTTCAGCGCCGCCTGCTCTACTCGATGGAGACGCTTGGTCGCTTTGTCAGACAGGTCCGAGGACTCGTACAGCAGACACTGAATTTGTCCCACAATTACGGCCAGTGGATTATTTATCTCATGATTAACGACCGCGGCCATATCCACCACTGCGGATAACTTTTCGGTCGCGATGATCCGTTGTTGGCTGGCAAGAAGCCGCCGATGCGCATGGCGCAGAGCTTCATTCTGGGCCTGAATCTCAGCCAGACGATTAATACGCTCAATAGATACCGCTAATTGGTCAGCCACGATTGCCAACAATTGCAACAGCTTCTCGGTGAGGACACCTTCAAGACAGGACCCCAGATTCAAAACCCCAATCACCCTGTCTTCAATAAACAGTGGAACGGCCATGATCACAGTGAACGCATCGCTTTCACCAAAATCACAGGAATCGTCTAATGGCCAGATTATTGGTTTGCGCGGGATAGCACTTGTCTCTGAAACTTGAAAAGGTCCCGGCAACAATACCAGATCTGCAATCTGAGCCACCGGAGCCAAACCGGGGGAACCAGGTTGATCCAAATAGAGAGTAGCGGCATCAAATGGTATGATGCTCTGGATCAATCTCAGCACTTTCTCAAAGGATGTTTCGTCAAGTTGCTGTCGACGGCAAACCGATGATATCTGCGCGATCAGGCCTATCTTCTGCCAGAACCGAGTAACCGATATTTCGGACATACCAGACTTATGGCCAATTGGTGCCACCTCAGTGCCCCCTCGTATAGCGACTGAAATCGTCAACCAGGAGATCGGCCAGCCTCATTTCAAGGGCGCGAAACAGTTTGGATTTCTTGATTGCGTCCATGTGAAGTGATGGATCATTCCGGTTGTTGTCAAACTCGGCCTGAAACTGTCGCGAACCGGATCGTTCAACTGAAAACGGTTCGGCCGCCAACAATCGCCGCTTTTGTATATCCAATAAACGTATTTCACCTTCGATAATACCGATTGTCTCCCAGCGTTGAAATATCAGCGGTATGTTAAACGTCTTGCGGCGTTCAAGCACCTCCCGATGAACCGAGATCACAAGCAGATATCGCCCGCCAATCTCCGTACCCCAGTCAATAAGACTATCGACATCGTAATGATTGCCAGGAAACGGTGGGTAATTATCGTTCTGGCTATCCGGAGTGACAATCCGGAGATTTTGATCACGGCCAAAGGCGGCCACCAGACATTCAATCAGGCGACAGTCACCCCACGCCACAGGCGCTTTCTCGACCTGGAGTATGAGACGCCGCGATGCCGCTTCGGTCGAAACCGCCAGCACCATCAAGCTCAGGATGACCCCTATTTGTATGTGAAGTCGCATGACCTCAGGCTCCACCCGATGTTGAAGACTGACGCTCCACATAGCGTTCGAGGACCTGAGTCACCGAGGTGTTGAAGTTGGTATAATCATCACCCATCAATTCAAGCTCCGCATGAGAGAACTGATCCATAAGATAGTCGCGGGTGATAAACTCTATACCAGCCAGACAACCATCCGGCTCACAATCAGATCTCTTTACCAGACCAAGAACGTTTTCGATACCTTCGACATCCTGAATAGTAAAATGCATCGAAACAACATCGCCCTCGTCCACAGCCTGATCCAGATCCACCAACACACCACCGGCCGAGATATTGAGAATCATACCGTTGATGATATGCCAGTCACCCTCTGACCAGTAATTACCTTCAACGTCCTTGAGTTTTTTCATCGACATAGGTGAAGATATCTCCAGTCGAATAAACCGGCGCTGGTCTTCTTTGGTTACCTTGAATGGCCGCCGAGCCTTAATCATGTTTTCCTCGGCCGCCACATCCTGTACGTGCCTGGTCTTTTCATTGGTTTTCATCAGGTACTCCTGTATTTGATTTTATATTCATTGTCGTATCCCACTCCCGAATAGCGCGATCCATAAACTCGCGTCGGGTGTTACTGTAGCTGATCGAAACTGGTGGTAATTCTGAGATCTGATAGGACGAGTACATCCGATCGGCCTGTTCTCTGGTTATAAACTCAACCCCGGCTCGACACTGAATATCATCATACTGATAAGTATGTCGTACCCGAGCCAGGACGAGGGTTGGAAACTTGAAATAATCCTGCTGAAGATTAATCAACAACCGGATCGATTCCGGTAACAAAGTCGGCACCGACAAAAGGGTACCACCGGCAGAAAGACTCGAAGCAGTGGTGGCCATCCAACGCAATTCATTGAGCTTGCGGTTATGCGTTCCGGTCAAAGGAAAAGGAGCTAAATTCACTGGCGATTCAATTTGTACCCGGTAGAAACGACGATGCGACAGCGGCGTGGCATGCTCATCAAGTTCAAAACTGCACCGCCCGCCACCAGTACGACGGAGTTTGGCCTTGACCGATATATCCTGTCCCCGATAGGGAAACTGGAGAACAACTTCTTGATTATTTACAAGATTTTCTACTATTTCGTTTTGCTGACCATTCTCAGCCATCAAGCGTCGGCCCGAACAGGAAACGATCCGAATCATAAGCTCCTTACCTGGGAACTGATCGGAAAACACAGTTATCCTGATACCTACCAGCTGGGATAATTCAAGATTAGTGATCTCAAAATCGTATCCCGTAGGTTGGATACTGTTGGTAGTCGACAGCATTTCAAAGAACTCCCTTTTGGCGCTGTTCGATCTGCTTATTAAATAATATGGCTACCAGCTTGTCCTGTGCTTTATCTGAGAATAATCTAAAAGTATCCGGTAGCTTCGATAGCGTAGCGCCTTTGAAATAGTGTTTGAGATCGTCCGTCAGGATATACTCAAATCCGCCGTAAAAGAAGTCTTCAGACTTGTATGCCCGTCGACATACCGCTACCACATATTCCGGCAAATTGGCTTCGCTAAAAATATCGAGTCGCATCACCACTAACTGATCCGGTTTCATCAGTTCCGGCAACCGTATCAAAGTGCCGCCACCGCTTACATTGGCACTCCAGGTCTTGTGCCAGGTAATCTGCTGTTCCCAGTTGGACCAGTTCAAACTCTCCGACAGTTCTCCGTAAGTTATCCGGGTCGCCAAATCTACTCGGATAAACATCCTTCTCTGTACTCTTTCCAACCTCTTGGGTGGCGAAAGTATGACCTGTTTAAGTCCACTCGTTTTTTGGGTATGTATGCGAGAGAAAAACTGATAAGCGGCATCATGACGCGTGATTTGCACACATACAACAATATCGTTTCGCAAGAGCGATTGACCGGAGACAAATTGAGGCTCCGAAATGATTACCCCTCCGTTGATCACATCCTCAATTCGAGACTGGTACAATCCAGCTTCGCGCCCCTCACCAATAATCAAACGTATCTTCTCAAAGATGACCAGTTCGATACCTAATTGATTCTTAACCGAATCCACGCTCATAAACTCCTGGGACATCAGCCTTGCTTTGAGGCTTGTAAGTTGGCTCGGCCCTGTTCGATGGCCAGTTCAAGTATTTTTCTTGCCAGCACGGTGCGGGACTGATCCCGACGGTTCTGGTAAATATATTCCTGACCAGTCTTGATAGTGCTGGTGAAGAACTGCTTGGCACCGTCGTAATCGCCGATGCGACGAGACAGCTCAGCGATCAGGTAAGAGGCTTGTATCTGCTGGTTTCCGGCCGCAATGTCTCGACCGTTGGCAAAAGCATCTTTGTAATGGCCGATAGCTTGTTCCAATGCCTGGTGTTCATTGATGGCAATACCACTCCAATTCTGTTGCAACCTTATCAGAAAATCGGTCAAGGAAGCGTATTCCCCGAATGATACTGGCCCATCACCATTAGATGACCCAAGTATGGCGGACCCATATTCGTTGAACAACGCCTTGAACTCTTTGCGTTGCTGACCCACCTGGCCAACCAAGTCATTCAGAGCCATCATCTCGACCTCGTAGCGATCGCGATAAGTGAACATCTCCGACTGTAACTCTGCCGGAAGTTGATCGGCGTCGAATTGTGCTTTCACACTCTCAGCCAACTCATCAAGTGCCTTCTGTGAGTCACTCATAGCCGCTTCAAATCCGGCGAACTTGTCGCCGATTTCCGTCACTAGACCGCTCAGAAGGGATAAGTTAGGATCATCACTTTCATTGAGACTGCGAAAAATCCAACCGATACGGAGATAGAAACGACCAAGATCAAGACTGCTGGGATGATCGACCTGGTACGCATCAAAGATGGCCAGGTGTAACTTGAGAATCGCCGATTCATTTGGATAACGGTGAATGTTGATCGCTTCACCCAATTGCCGCACGACTGAGTCAGCCTGCGAGAGTTGCTCCAAATGCTTTGGCTTGATTGTTTTTAACTGGAAGTTTCGGAAAGCATTGTCCGTTTTCCAGTCACGATATTTGTTGGAAAACTCACGAGTGTAAAAACAGTTACTGCAGGTAGCAGTAAAAAAGACCAATGGATTGTACGCCTGGTACTTAGGATATCGCCATAAGATCTCCTGTGGGCAGAAATCTGTATCGCGACCGTTCTCGTTGAAGGCACCTACCTTGATTTGCTCAAATTCGTTGATTGTTTGACAGACTGGACACTCAACTTTGATATTCAGAAATGGGCTTTCGTTGGCCATTTTAATTCTCCACTAAGTTAGTTGCGGCTTACGTTCTTCAATAGGGCCAATTCACTCTGCGAGATTGGCAGGGTATCTCTTATCTTTTTCCCTGCCGTTCCAGCATCAAGCATCTCGCGTGCCATACGGATTATCTCACGCCGGTTACGGTAAGGCGAGTTATTGGGCGATGTAGCATCGGGGAGTGTCGCAGTTCCGGTGGCCACTATTGTTTCCACCGGCGTTTTAGTTCGCAAGCTGACAAACTCTACACCTTTGTCTGAATTACCGGTAACGGCAGGTTTGAGTTCAGGGCCTTCAGCTATAGTCATTGCCTTACGGGCCACAATTGAACGCTGACGTCTCTCTTGTATGACCGTATGCAGAAACATACCCAGCCCACCGGCTATCAGGTAGCCCAGTGCATTCAGGCCTATATCTATAAAGCGGTCGCTGATAACATCCATGTTTTTCCTGCCTTTTCCTTCAGGCTTTCAAGTCAATATGTTTAGACTCGCTGGAGTCTTTGTCTGAGCCGTTAGTATCGTTCTCCGACATCTTGTTTTCTTCATCAGATTCGGTCTCTGATTGATCCGGGGGAGGGTTGCTGTCACTCTTGCTTTCGTCTTCATTCAGTTGTTCCAGTTCCACTTCATCCTGAGGCTCACGTCGTTGCCTCTTTTCAAGTTCTTCCTCTTCCTCTTCGAGAGTTCGAGAAAACTTTTGCTGCTTATCCGGATCAGCGCGTTGCAACTTCTTAATCTTGTCCGGCGGCAGATATTGAACTTTGTCAATTCCATCCGGCCCGAGCATTGGTTGACCTCATCTATCTTATCCGGTCATCGCGAATTGTTCCTTGACCATACCCCGCAGTTTTTTCACCGACCGGGTATGAATCTGAGATACGCGCGACTCGGATATTGACATTACTTCTCCAATTTCCTTAAGGGTCAATTCCTCAAAATAGTAGAGGCCAATGACCAATTTCTCCTGAGCGGTCAGATGATCGATTGCGGTCACCAAAAACGTATGAAGTTCACCCCGCTCAACCAGACCCAGCACACTCAAACTTTGCGTGTCTTTGACCGTCTCAATCCTCGGCACCTGTCGATTGTCGTCTTCCGGATAGATAATTTCATCCAACGACAAGACATTGGTGCAAGATACATCATCAAGTGCCAGGAACAGTTCCCTGTCAGTAATTTCCAAGTGCTTGGCCAGTTCGGCTTTTTCCGGCAACCGACCCAATTTGTTTTCCAGGGAGGTCAACGCTCTATCAATTTCACGCGACTTGGCACGTGTGGAGCGCGGCACCCAGTCGAGCGCCCGAAGTTCATCGAGAATAGCACCACGAATACGTGGTACGGCATAGGTCTCAAATTTCACACCTCGCTCCGGATCATAATTTCCAAAAGCTTCAATAAGACCAATCGCCCCGGTGTTGATCAGATCGGACAATTCCACCGACCGAGGGAAACCCATAGCCATACGTGTTGCTACATTGCGAACAAGCGGCACATACTTGGAAAGCAGTTGCTGTCGCATTTCATCGGTCGGGTTCTTCTGATAACGTCTCCAATCACGCATAGAAACATCCCAACGTCGGCCACGCGTACCAGTACGTTTTTTTGTTTGGACTGCCACACTCTTGTTGGCAGGGTCGCTTTTGCGACTACGAGTCTTAGTTTCTGTTGCTGTCGTAACCATATGAACGCTATTCCCTTATATCGGCTGGTGCCGTTGTAGAATTTATATCATAAATTGAGATTCGTGAGCCGCCTGCCGGATGCTGACCGGTGAGGTTCTCGACAATTCCGGTAAGTGTCTGTACAACATTTGATTCCGGCGATACTTCGGCAATTGTTTGCTGGGTTGCCACCGCTTTTCGTACAACCTTATCTTCGGGTAAACTGCCAGCTAAGGATGGCACCCTGCCCAAAAACCGTTCACTCATAGCGGCGAACCGGGTCCAGAGGTAATTGGCCTCCTGATCGGATTCCACCCGATTGATTAGTATTTGACACTCAATCTCCTGATTGGCCTGGTAGAGAAACTTACACAGACCAAAACTGTCTGAGATTGAAGTCAGCTCGGGTAACATCACTATCAGGTTGCTATCAGCCGCACTGGCTAACAGTGTAGCTGTGTTGGATATCCCCGAACCCTGATCGATAATAACGAGATCGTAGCCACCCGCCTGCCTCCGAAGCTGACGGGCAAATTTGGCGACTTCAGTGACATCTTGTAAAGCTGGCAGAGGTCCACTATCGGACCTGGCCAAAATATCCAGATTCTCACCGTAGCGACATACAGCCTCGGTTAGATTTTTTTGTTCAAGTGCAAACGCATCGAGTCCATTGTCAGGGTCAACATTGGCAAGGATATGTATATTGCCACAGCAAAGATCAGCATCGACCAACAAAGTCTTCCGACCGGCCACTGCCGCTCGTTCAGCCAGGTTGAACGCGATGACTGATTTGCCTACTCCTCCCTTGCCGGATAGTATCGAAACCATCGTGACCCCCCTTGTGACGGACCCGCCGGCTTCATTCAGAGCCGCTTCCAATCTATTCACAATCGACCCCCTGCCCCAAAATCGCGTCGGCCATAGTTTTGGCGTTCGGCGTGTGGAAACTGTCAGCGCTACTCGGGGAATTGGTAGTCAAAACAATTTTGGTATTCATCGCGGCCGCCCCGACCAAAAGCGAACCCAGGTTGTCGGTCAAATCGGTCATGGTGAAAATGAGGTGAGTCGGTTCCAGCCAGGCCATGCGCTGGGCGATACTCTCAATATCACTCGAACGAGTGAGTGCGGAGAAAACGGCAAAGCGATGGGTCGGCCGTAAAACCTCAACCTGCTTTTTTAATTCGTTTAACTGCTCTGAAGCGAATGGCAACGCGCAGGTGTCAATCAACACTACTTTGTCATCGTCCTGCGCTTCGGTTTCGATCTTGATGTTGTCCAGAGTACTGACCTCATCAATACCAAGGAGATCGGCGTAGCTGGCGATTTCATCCATCGCCCCGACCTTAACATTGTCCAGCGAGATCAGCTTAACAGTGATCTTCTTCTCAAATGTGAGCCAGGCTGTAAGACGACCGATCAATGAGGTCTTGCCCGAACCAGCTGGTCCGGCAACCAGTACCCGATCACCCGGCTTGAGATCCAATTCCGGCTCAATAGTGTCCTCTAAACGCTTTATCAGCACCTTACGAATGGCCTTATTATCAATACCAGCCTCCGGCGGATCATTGCGGAGTTCATTGAAGATTTCAGCGATACTCTGTTCAGGCAGGCCAGCCCGTTGCATCGCCATCATAGCCTGCGCAATCGGTTCTGGAACAAACCGCTGACCAATCCGGCTCAACTGATCGGCGTGCAACAACTGATCGAGCTTGACTTCAATAGCGTTCAGAGAATCCATATTGAACGATGTAATTGCCTGCTGTGCTGTGGTCGTTTCCGTCAGATCGACCCGGGGTGTTTCGCCAGCCGGTTCGACATCAGTTGTCGTTTCTTGTGCCGAGGCAACAGACTCAGTTGATACTTTGGAAGCCAGAGTCTTGTTGGCCTGTTCAACAGTTGGTTTATCCAGACAGGCGGTCACTTCGTACATCTTGCCGGAGTCGGCCGAATCTACAACCCGGGTTTTAAGCACCACGGCGTTGCCACCCATGTCAGTGCGAACCTGTTTCAAGGCCGATGCAACTGAATCAGCGGTGTAGGATCTAATTACCATCCTGTAACCTCACCATTCCTGTGGAGACGATTTCCACGTCGGGAGTTATTTCGTTATAGGAGACCACGACCAGCGATGGATGGCTCGCTTCTAACAATCGCCTTAGCGCAAGGCGGACATTGGGCGAACAAATGCACATCGGCGTGAGGCCGATTGACTGCATCTTGTCGGCTTCCTTGCCGATCTGCTCCAGTAATTTCTGAGTTAACTGCGGTTCAAGTACCAGCATCAGCCCCTGTTTGGTGTTCTGGACCGAGTCGGCCAGTTCCTGTTCGAGGGCGGGATCAATCGTGAATACGTTCACTTTGCCAGTGTCATCTTTGCTCTGTTCGGTGATCTGACGTTTTAGCACCATCCGCACATACTCGGCAAGAACATCCGGCTCCTTGGTGGCGGAGGCGTAATCCGATGCCGTCTCAACGATAGTCGCCAGATCGCGAATGGGTACCCGCTCGGACAACAGCGACTGCAACACTTTGTGCATCGTACCGAGCGGAAGAATTTCCGGAATGACTGAATTGACCAAAGCGGGGTAATCTTCTTTAAGAGTATCCACCAAGTGGGAAACATCCTGACGGGTAAGAATCTCGGGGGCGGCTGACCGGACGACCTCGGTTAGATGTGTGGCCAGTACCGCAGACGGCTCTACTACCGTGTAATTACGAGCCTCGGCAACTTCCTTAAGAGCCGGGATAATCCAGCGAGCGTCAAGTCCAAAGGCTGGATCGGTGGTAGCAAATCCTTCAATCTCATCTTCAACAAAACCAGGGTTTATCGCCAACGCCTGATCCAGCATCAGTTCGTAACCGGTTACCCTGATACCTTTGATTCTGATTTGGTACTCATTCGGCTTCAGCCGGACATTGTCGCGGATGCGCACCGATGGCACAATAATACCAAGTTCGGTAGCGAGTTGTTTGCGTATCGTTGATATCCGCTCAAGGAGGTCACCACCCTGGTTGGCATCGACCAACGGAATCAAACCGTAGCCAATTTCCAAACCGATCGTATCAACTTTGAGCAGATCTTCGGTTCGTTCTTCCGGGGCAGCAGGTTGTTGATCTTTTTGGCGTTTTGCCTTTTGCTCGAATTCGGCTTGTTTGCGAATTGAATCCTTGGCGACAAATCCGATACCACCCACCACCAGACCGAGTACAACAAAAGTCATTGTAGGCATACCGGGAACCAGCCCAAACAGCAACAGAGCGATTCCGGCTACCAGAATTGCACGCGGTTGGCGTGTGAATTGTTCGGCGAGATCGGTCCCCATGTTGGATGTCGAAGCGGCTCGCGTTACAATCACACCAGAGGCGGTTGAAACCAGCAAGGCTGGAATCTGCGTCACCAAACCATCACCAATTGACAGCAACGAATAGGTCTGGAGTGCTTCGGATAAGGGCATACCATTGATGGCCGAGCCGATGATAAAACCACCGATGATATTGATCAGCGTAATCAGGATACCAGCAATAGCATCACCGCGAACAAACTTGGAGGCGCCATCCATTGCGCCATAGAAATCGGCTTCGCGACTGATATTTTCACGTCGCATGCGGGCTTCGGCATCGGTGATAATACCGGCATTCAAGTCGGCATCAATCGCCATCTGCTTACCCGGCATGGCATCCAATGTGAATCTGGCGGCCACTTCCGATATCCGTCCGGCACCCTTGGTAATTACTACAAACTGGATAATGACAAGGATGACGAATATAATGAACCCAACCACGTAGTTACCCTGAACCACGAAATTGCCAAACGAGTTGATGACCTCACCAGCATATCCCTGACCGAGAATCAGTCGCGTAGAAGCAACGTTGAGAGACAAACGCATGAGCGTGATTATCAGCAACATACCCGGGAAAACTGACAGGTCGAGCGGGCGTTTGATATACAACGTGGTCAGAAGCACCACCAGCGAGAACGTGATATTGAAAGCAAGTCCAAAATCGAGCAGACCGGGTGGCAACGGAATGACCAGTACAACGATGATACCGATCACACCGAACGCCAGCAATATATCTGAACGCCGGGAGATACTCTTGAGGATACCTGTTTGTGAATCCGCCATCGTCTACCCTACCGTCTGACCTTTAAGGCGATAAATATGAGCTAACATTTCAGCCACGGCCCGGAACAGTTTATCTGGGATGAAATCACCCACATTACACATTTTGAAAAGTGCACGTGCCAGTGGCTTGTCTTCGATTACAGGAATACCGTGCTCGCGAGCCATTTTTTTGATCTTCTCTGCGATCAACCGCTCACCCTTTGCCAGTACCGTCGGAGCATCCATCTTTTTCGGGTCATACTTGAGAGCAACCGCGATGTGGGTCGGGTTAGTAACTACCACATCCGCCTCAGGCACTGCCGCCATCATGCGCTGGCGTGCCATCTGGCGTTGAATCTGACGGGTGCGCGCTTTGACTTCCGGCGACCCCTCAGTATCTTTCGTTTCGTCTCTAATTTCCTGCTTTGACATCTTGATCGACTTTTCAAACTCGTAGCGCTGGTAGACAAAGTCGATGATGCCGATGATTAGAATCGCCACACCAATCTTGAGGGCGATCATAAGAACCAATTGAGCCAGAGTCGTGCCAAGTTGGGCTATACTCAGGTCCGGCAATGTGAAAAACGAACTAAACTCACTGCGAATCGATAGAAAAGCAACCAGGGCAACCACGAAGAGTTTGAGTGGATCGCGCATCAGTTGCACGGCTGACTTCATGGAGAAAAGTCGTTTCAAACCGGATAGGACATTGAGTTTCTCAAATTTTGGCTCCATCGCCTTAGGAGTAATCTTGAAACCGATCTGCAAAACATTGATACCGAATGCAATCGCGACCATAGCCAGAAATAGCGGTGCCATGGTGCTTAGAAAATCATATACACTATTGACAAAGACTGTGTGAAAACTCGAATCCGACAACGCAATTGTCGGCGCGTTAGCCATAGTGTAGCGCATTGTGGTACCAATCCGATCGACCAACTGTGGCCCAACCATGAACAGAGCTGTAAAACCCAAGCAGATCATACCGGCCGAACTCAGATCCACCGACTTGGCTACCTGACCCCGCTCACGCGCTTTCTCGCGTCGCCTGGGAGTTGCTTGCTCGGTTTTCTCCTGGAAGCTCTCTTCAGCCATCGCCGGCTACACCTTTCCCATCGAAACCAGGATTTCACCTACCGCATGATCGAAATAGGCAGTTGATTTTTCTAAGACGTAGGAGAAAATCGGCAATGACATCGCCACCACCAGAATTCCCATACCGATTTTGAGCGGAAAGCCAACGATAAAGATATTCATTGAGGGCATAACTTTGGACACTGTACCCAGAGCGACATCCATCAAAACAACAGTCACCATAATCGGTGCCGCGATCTTTATCGCCAGAACAAAGACATAAGCACTGTAGCGAATCATCAAATCGGCTGTGGCACCGACCACTTGCATCTGACCGGGTTCGATCACTTGGTAACTATCGCTGAATGCGCGGATGATTAGATGATGGCCGTTGATCGCCAAAAAGATCAGGGTTCCTAATATAATCCAGAACCGTCCGAAAGCTCCTAATCGGTCACCAACGCTGGGATCAAATGCTGATGACATGGCCAAACCGACCTGGTAACCGGCAATGGATCCGGCAAACTCGGCAGCTTTGAAGAGAAGGCGGAAGGTGAAACCGATCAAAATTCCGACCATCATTTCACGCAGGACCATCACTCCCAGTTCCAGAAGTGATTCGGCTGGAGTTACCGGAATCGACTGAACCGACGGCATCGTGACCATGGCCAAAAGAATGATCAGCGCAACTTTCAGTTGCGATGGGATCAACTTGTGACCAAAGATCGGCGCAGACAGAAAGAGACCTGACGCCCGGATAACCAGGAGCAGGAAAATCTGCAATTGAGCACTGCCGTAGCTTACAAAGTCAAACAAGGATATTTACCTTCTACTCACATTAATGGCCTATCGTAGTTTGATATATCAAGCTGTGTGCCAGAGTGAAACGCGAGTGCGATCACATCTATGTTGTTATGTTACATGCGGTTGAGTTGGAGATGCGATGGGGCGCGGCTATTGCTAATCGGAATTACGGAAAATCTATCCCGGTTTGATGGAAATTCGTTCAGGACTGTTGGATAATTGAGCAGTGCCTGATCAACCGACCAGACCGGGAATGAGGGCGAACATATGGCGACCAAAGTCGGTAAGAACGTTGATCATCCAAGGTAGAAAAATCAACAGGGCGGCGGCAACTGCCAGGATTTTGGGGACAAAAGTCAGGGTCATTTCGTTGATCTGAGTAACAGCCTGGAAGACCGATATAATCAGACCGATCACCAGCCCAAAACCTAACATCGGAGCCGCAACCATCAGAGTAACGGTGAGTGCTTCGCGACCAATGGCCACTACCATTTCAGGTGTCACTTCCTTCTCCTATCTACATGTGGAACGATTCCACAAGCGATTTCACTAACAGATACCAACCATCCACAAGTACGAACAATAGAATCTTAAACGGCAACGATACAATAACAGGAGGTAACATCATCATACCCATCGACATCAATACCGACGCCACGACCATATCTATCACCAGGAACGGTATAAAGATCACAAATGCTATCTGAAACGCGGTTCGCAACTCAGAGATCACGAAACCGGGAACCAGCACTTGCAACGGGATATCATCGGAGTTGTCCGGCGCATCCAGCCCGGCAATATCTACGAACAGAGCAAGATCCTTCTCCCTGGTCTGCGACAACATGAACTTACGAAACGGTGCTACAGCCTTGTCGTACGCCTCTTCCCCTGATATTTGTTCGTCCAGGTACGGTTTGATCCCTTCGTTGTATGCTTTGTCAGCCACCGGCGTCATGATGAAGAACGTCAAAATCAATGACAGCCCGATCATAAGCTGGCTGGGTGGCATCTGATTGGCACCCATCGCATGGCGTAAAAAGGCCATCACAATCGTGATACGTATGAATGACGTCACCATAATCAACAGTGACGGCGCCAGGGCCAGCACGGTCAACAGGACTACGATTTGCAGAGTAGTCGAAAGATCACTGGGATCGGTCACCTCCCCCACTTCAATCGACACCTTGGGTATCGTCTGAGCGGTCGAGGCTCCGGCGAGCAACAATACCGCCGAGAGACCAAATAGAATTGTCCGTATCTTCTTGTTCATATCCTATATGCTTCGCTTAACAACAGGGGTAACATCCATGTTACGCACCAACTGGCGCCGGTTATTCATCGACGCACTGATTGTCAGCTATGAGGTTTCTAACACAGCCGATTTTCTTTTCAAACCGACTATTTTCAATCTATCAGTAGCCGCCGTAAGTAATGACGCAAAACCATCTTTCGTCTCAGGCACAGTTGCGGCTCCGATAATCTCCTCGGTTTCCTGCACATCCAATTCGGTTAGGGTTGAGATATTCTGTTCGGTCACACCAACCAAAACCGAACGCTGTCCCACTCGTACTAAAGAAATCGTCTTGTGTTGGCCAACATGGGTAGTCTGCAAAACTTCCAGGGAACTCTTGCCACCACCACCATAGCGTTTGCCCATCAAACGACGCAAAGCATACAGCGCGACGTAAGCCAGAAGGATCACCACGCCCAGTGCACCTAACATCTTGCCCATAGCTGTATAGACTCCAGAATCAGGTTTCACCGCTATCGGCCCTACACTTGAAAGTGCAACCTCTGCATCTGTGGTCTTAGTCAAGTCGGACCCAAGAACTGTAGCCGCACTATCGGCACTGGCATCACCAACTTTGATTAGTGATAGACCAGCCAGCGACAGAACTGCGATCACAACGACCATAATGATCAGCCGTTTATTATGTGTCTTATTCCCGCGCAAGAGCCTTGAGCCTTTCTTCCGGGGTCAACAACTGCGTAATGCGCAACCCGAAGTTTTCGTCGACGACAACAACCTCACCCCTGGCGACGATCTTATTATTGACCAGTAGGTCAACCGGTTCACCGGCAAGTTTGTTAAGTTCCACAACCGACCCTGAACCGAGACTCAGGATATCGGATATGGCCATCCTGGTACGACCTAACTCGATCGAAATCGGCAGGTCAACGTCCATTAGCAATTCGATATTGTGAGCATCAGGGGGCGTTACCGGTTCCTGCAAATGCTGAAACTCGGCGCGAGAAGCTGTAGCGGCACCGAAGTTAATATCGTCAGGACTGGCCTTGTCATCATCGGTTGGCAAACCCTCGAGCATTTCCAACATAGCGGCTTCAGCATCATCCTCGGATGCATCAGAATCGTTGACAACTTTAATTTCGCCATCGTCGCCCTCAGCTTCCACAGCATCAACATCGCCTGAGTCACCTTCGGCCACCGCTACTTCTCCGGCTTCATCAGGTTCGATCGATTCAGCTGACTCAGCCGATTCGGCCTCTGCTTCCACCACCGGAGCATCTCCCTCGACCGCAGGCTCAGAGCCTTCCGAAACTTCTACTTCTCCCTCAGGGTTTTCTGATTCAGCAGAAAGATCCATTTTCTGTTCGTCAGTCATCTTGTGTCTCCTCGGCAATCTGATCGCAGACGGTCATAACTTGAAAAGCCCTTTTCTTCCCGGCCAATCCGGGACGGGCGGTAAATTTGTTGCGTTGATTCACGGTCACTTCAATCGACTCGTTGATTTTCTTTTCCGACGGCACAATGTCATTCAAGCTTAGTTTAAGGAAGTCTCTCATCTTGATATTGGTGTTCAACAGCACAGCCGCGACTTCCGCCTCGACTTTTTTGAGATTGTTGACATTGGAATCCCGGTCTTCCTCTAAGTTCTTCTTCTTGGTGGCATCGATCCAGTTCTGAGCCGACAGGCGGTTCACGATCGGTTCCAGCGATACGTATGGATAACATATAGTGAGCAATCCAGTAGACTGAAACAGCTTGATCTGGAACGATATCACGACCACAGTCTCACCCGGCGGAACAATTTGTATAAACTGCGGGTTAGTCTCAAAGCTTTTCTGATCAATATCGATTTCAACCAGATGCTCCCATGACTTCCGCAACTCGGCATATAAACGACTGACCAGATTGGCCATAATCGAACGCTCGATAGACGTCAACTCCCGTTCGGCCTCCATAATCTTGCCATGACCACCAAAAAGGCGATCCACAATTGAGAAGGTCAGGGTCGGGTTGAAATCGACCAGACAGACTCCATCAAGCGGTGGTGCCGCAAAGGTGTAAGTACACGATGGCGTCACCAGTGACATGATAAACTCAGAGTAGGTAATTTGATCCACCGAGACCAGATCAACATCGACAATCGTGCGCATAATACTGGACAGATTCGAACCTACATGACCGGCGAAGTTATCATGCATATTTTCCAGTGTACGGATCTGATCCTTGGATACCCGATTGGGGTGCTTGAAATCATAGGCTACGATAGAACGTAATCTATCATCCTCCAATTCCCCTGATTCCGCGGAATCTTCGACACCATCTGACACGGTCGTCAGTAGAGCATCAATCTCATCTTGTGAAAG
The DNA here is from genome assembly GCA_021163775.1 of Candidatus Zixiibacteriota bacterium. Lineage (GTDB taxonomy): Bacteria > Zixibacteria > MSB-5A5 > GN15 > FEB-12 > JAGGTI01. The sequence continues at coordinate 12,333 of JAGGTI010000069.1, read as the reverse complement.
AATTTTCGCCACAGTGTCCTATCCTATTGCAACACGAAATCGGTGTAATAAACGCCTTCGATCTCGTCGGTATCCAGGAGCATCTCCAATCGCTTCTTAACTTGGTACCGGACTATTTCTTTTTGCTTGGCATCAGTCAGTTGGGCCACCGTTTTGGACGAGAGGATTGTGATCAGCGCATCGCGCACAACTAATTCACGTTCCTCAAATTCGGAGACCAGTTCATGTGAGCCTAACTCGAAACCGAACGAAATCGACAGGAATCGAGTGCCGCCCGTGCCAGCTGGGTTGACTACAATATCTTTGACTGCATAAATGAGCGCACCTTCTTCAGCATCACCATGACCGCCAGATTTCTTTTTCGGCTTGGGCTTGGGCTTTTCTGCATGGGAGTCATTTGACTTATCAGCATTTTCAACAACTTCGGTGTCGGTACCTTCGGCATCGGAAGAGGCCATCATCGGCTTGAGAACAAACAACGCCAGAACCACACCAATAACCACCACCCCCAGACCAATACCACCAAAGAGGATCAGTTTACTGGGGCCTTTCTTCCCCACCACATCCTCGGCGCCATCCCCCTCAGGGACTTCTACCGTGGTCTTTTCATCATCCGGTGCCATAACTACCTCCTATCCGAAACTTCGGCGTCATCCGAGGTTAAAGACTTGGGTGACGCCATCCGTTTGAATTCTGCCACTCGGGCAATCACATCATCAATACTTTCCTGAACCATGATCTTCTTACCAGTGGTTAGCGTGATCATAGTATCCGGGATAGCCTCCACGAACTCAATCAAGTCGGCATTGATGACCAATTCAGCCTCATTTATGCGTGTAACACGAATCATCTAATCATTATCTCTTCAGGTTAACCAGTTCGTCCAACATCTGGTCCGAGGTCGTGATAATCCGGGCGTTGGCCTGAAAACCACGCTGGGCCGTAATCATACTCGTGAACTCCTGGGCGATATCGACCGACGATGATTCCAATGCGCCAGAAGTGATTGTACCCGAAATCGTCTGGTTGGCAATTCCCTCAATAGCATCACCAGAGTTTGGCGATTCCTGATACAAAGAACGACCTGCCTTACGCAGACCGGCCTGGTTGTTGAAATCAGCCAACATGATCTGGGCCAGAACACGCGTTACACCATTGGAGAAAATGCCGGATATATTACCACTGTCATCAATTGCAATCTTCTCAAGCAGACCCAATCCGTAACCATCCTGGTTGATAATCGATGCGGTGTGATGTCCGGAAAAACCGGTCAAGCCATCGAAGCCACTGATCGACCCGGCGTCCAAACGAATGTCCATAAGATCGGCACCGTTACCCGGATCAATCACAATCGAGTTGGCACCGCCAAAATATTCAAAAGTATTAAGCGACCCATCATTGTTAAAACTAACGTAGCCATTTTGGCCGGCAACGACATTCTCAATACCCAACGTACTGGAGGTCCATTCCCATCTATTCGGGACAATCGACTTGAAAAACTCAATCGTCAAGGTGTGTTTTCCACCCTGCGAATCGAAAACGTTGATCGAGGCCGCGTGCAGAGTATCAGCCGTATCAATGATCAGGTCGCTACCGCCCGTTGCGGTGATTCCACCCGAGTCTGATTTTAAAGTGACACCGCCACCACCCAGACCACCCAACCCAATAGCCAGCCCGGTACGGTCATCAATAACTAAATCAAGAGAAGTAGTGGTCGGCCCTGATGCCACCCCGAAACCACGCGTAGGCGTGAAAGTATCTATTGCCGCATAGGTTGTAGCGGCACCGCCAGCCGATGAAAAGGTAGTTCCATTAAGACCGAAAAGAACACCAGCAATGTTGCCGGCAATCGCACCACCATTGGCGTGCAGTGTAATCTGTCCGGGGTTGACGCTCTGGAAGGAATACTCCAAATTGTCACCCGCCTTGTCGCGAGTAACCTGTAATTGGCCACCAACCAGTTCAGCCTCTACACCGGAAATCTGGTTGATTGCATTAATCAGATCCTGAACCGTCGAAGTCGCTGTGAGCCCGGACACATACTGCGTTGTACCGCCATCAACAGTGATTCCAAAGTCATCGAATATTGTAACACCAAGACCACCTAAGCTCATACTCGTGCCTAACCCGGCTACCTGGACATCTGTGCCATCATTTGCGTTACCAACTGTGGAGCCGGTAAAGGTCGCATTAACTGCTTGAGTGCCAGTAATAGTAATCACATGCTGACCGCCCACACCATCAAGCGCCATACCGCTTACTTCAGCAATACCGGAGCCACCCGCATCATACAACGAAGCGTTTGAGTCGGTCGCGGTGACATCAATATTATTGGCCATCCGGATAACTTCTGTTGGCTTAGCCGGATCCTGCTGACCAAACGGCAGAACGATACTGCCAGTCGTGGCCAACGAAGGAATAACACCACTGGTATCGGCCATCTTGCCCTGTACAAACAAACCGGTTGCAGGGTCAATCAGATTAGAACCAGCGTCAAAACCAAACGAGCCGGCCCGACTGAAAAAAGTATTATTGTTACCGTCAGAAAGGATGAAGAACCCTGAACCCTGAATAGCCAAATCAGTTATCTGACCGGTCGTTTCCAGACCACCCTGCAAAAACAGATTGTCCACAGTACTGACCTGCATACCTAAACCAAGCTGTTGCGGGTTGGTACCACCGAGGGTCGAACTGGGTCGCCCGGCACCCTTGGCCGTCTGGACCAAAGCTTCCTGGAAGTTAACGCGGCCGGGTTTGAAACCAATGGTGTTCACATTGGCAATGTTGTTACCGATCACGTTCATCTTAACCTGGTGGTTTCTAAGTCCCGAAACACCAGCAAATAGTGATGCCATCATAGTGCATCTACCTCCTTGCGTACTCGCAAGACCCCCCCATCGGAAATGGGGTCCAGTCTCAAGTTGAGCTGCATTTGTATAATTGTTTTCATCATTATTCTCTATAGTATCACGGCCGAATCAATTGAAGTGACCACACCTTCGCGCAGATTGTCACGATCAAACGCCGTTATCACCGTGCGGTTTTCAACCGACACCACCAGTGCGGCTTCTTCGGTCAGGATCAACGTCTCGCGCGATCCCTTGGCTTCGGCTTTGTCAATCGCATTGGCAATCTGTCCCAATTTTTCGTCAGTTAATTCAATCCCTCGCGAATGCAACCGCTGAGAGGCGTGCTTGGAAAATTGGACGTCCCGCGTTGATGCCAATTCGGCCGAGAACATATCGTGGAACGAACTTTTATCGCTCTTACCGATCGACGCCCCGGTTTTACCCCGACTGGCTATATCCAGGAGATCCACCGGCCGGGTGTAGTTGTTTATCTTTATCGCGTTTTCAGCACTCATAATATCAACCTTGGATAGTCTTAATCTTCTTCACTCGGTTGACCAACCGAGCGAATATCACCCAGGGAGACCTCGGTACCATCAACCATCACAAAAGCGGCACCATCACGATAGGTGATCGTGCTCACCATTCCTGTCAGTTTCAGACTTGGAGTAAAAGTTGCACCAGAAGCCTCTGTAGCACTGGCGCTAATGGTATAATATCCTTCCGGCGCAAGGTTACCGAGCGAGTCCTTACCGTCCCATTTGATTGATCCGGCTCCTAAGTCAACATCCTCCGCCGTCAATGTTGTTACCAGGTCGCCAGCTTCATCACGAATTTCAAACTGAATCTCCGACGCTGGTTTCGTCAGGGTGAAAGAGATTGTCGGCTGGTTAGTGCCATCCATGTAAACACCGCTGAAATCGGCAGTAACTTCCTTGCCAATCAAACCTGAGGCCATGACGTTGTTGAGCGATTGCATCTGAAGGAAATCCCACTGATTGGACGACTCAATTCCATCGGAGATGTTGCTCATCTGCTCCAGTGTAGAGAACTGGGCCAACTGGGCGATAAAATTTTCGTCATCCATTGGCTTAAGCGGATCCTGATACTGTAGTTTGGCCACCAACAGTTGCAGGAAATCATCCTTACCGAGCGTTTGCATACTCCCGGTCTGGCGTTGCTGACCGTTCGAATCAACTGGAATTGGTGAGATAAATCCCATAACTATCTCCTAAGCCAACAGGTTAACCCTGCCGGCGTCTATGTATTCAGGTGGTGGTGCGGTCAGGATCGGCGCGGTGGTCACCGTCTCCGAACCATTTTCATACTCGTCATCAAAGTTATGTGTCTTCTGTGCGTAATCCCACGCCGGTCGACGATCCAGAAACTGTTCTCTGGCGTTGTCGCCGCTGAGGGTTACGTCAATGCGGTTGACATCAATACCGGCGCGCGACAGTTGATCGGTTAACTGGTCAAGCGAGTTCAAAACCGCCATCCGAGCGATCGGGGTATCCACCACCACACGAGCGGTGAGGACATGGTCACGCATAACCAGATTCAAACGGGCCGGACCAAGATGCTCTGGCTCAATTTTAATCATTACCGTCTGGCCTCCGGCCGAGAACGGTTTCTGTATCATATCCGGAAGAGTCATCTTGACAGTCGGTGTGATTTTGCTCTCGACACTACTTGTCAACGGTTCCAGGGTATTTTCAAATGAAACTTGATAAGGCAGGTTGTCATTGGTCATACCGATGCGGCCACCACCAAACCTATCAGCCAGTGTAAACTGTGTCAGGTTTGTGTCGCGGCGCATGCTGTCAGCACCGACATCAAGCATAGTAGATTTGGCCGCTACCGATTGCTTTGATTCAGAATCAATAAGCGTATTCGGCTCGCCCGACTTGATCAATTTGTTTGAATCTTTCTGTTCACTTCGAATTTGAATAGCCTGACGCACAATTTTACTCTTGAGAGCGATCTCCGCGCCACTCTGTTCGGCGACAATTGTAACTTCAACCGGATTCATTGATGACTTTGATACCGCCATCTCCGGTTCGATCTTGACTTCAAGTGTCTTCAGATTAAGATGTGACAGTAGATCATCAAGTTTGCCCGGCTGGGTTGACGAAAAACCGTCAATCGGCATCGTAGCAACACGGCCCATACGCAGACCACTGTCGATGTTATTTAGCTTGAGAGCCAACTCCTTCAGAATCGATTCTGGTACTGAAATCTTGACTGGCTCTTCGGATGAACCCTCGGCTACCGCAGTCAGTTCGAGACGGCCATCAACAATCTTTGAATCCAGGACACGGAAAACACCTGATTCCACTTCGGTCTCCAGGTACGGTAACGCTTCCAGATTGGTAAGGTTGTTAATGTTGGTTAATTGGTAACTCGGTGGTTTTTCACCATTGATAGGAGTCGCGGTCGGCATCGCCTGCATATCGGGATGAAGCCCGATCAATTTCTCGGTATCCACCGAAGCAGTTTCAGCCGGTGCAACGAGTTCTAATAATGAACCCCGCTCAACCGTCGGACCAGCTAGAGCCTCATCCTGTGCTACTGGCTGGTCATTCGACGGGAACAATAGATTGGATATAATTTGCCCACCAGGCTCACCTTCGGTCATACTCTGCATAAGCAGGTCGCCAAACAGCAGACCTTGCTCCATACCCTCAGCCGACACACCGGAAGAACCGGCTGTGCCTGCCTGCCCGGTTGGCTTGGCTTCAAAGCCGCCGAGGAGTTGATCGAGTATGTTCATGCCTGGTAACATTAGTTTTCCGCAATCGTTATCATCTGTTTGGAAAGTCGCGCCCCACGAATCGGAGGCATCAACGAAAGCACGGCCGAAGCATTTTTTAGCTTCATCCGCGGCAATAGTGCGACTACCGTATTGTCATCGAGATTGGCAATCAGCTTGGCCACAGATCTGGCTTCCATACCATCATAGAGTTTGGCCAACTTGGAGATGCGAGTCGATTCGGCTTGTTCAATCCGTGTAATTTTCTGCGAAACCTTGCTATCAAGAACATTAAGCTGTTTCTCGCGTGCATCCAGAGCACCCTCGCGCTCGGCCAGTTTAGCCTTTTCGCTATCGAGCCAATTGACCGATTCAATTGAATCTTCGGCCGACATCCCGGCCTCTCCCCCAGCTAACTCTTCTTCGCCGGGGACATAATCAAGCACTTCGAGATTGGTCATAATCGCATCAAGTACCGACTCATCGTTTTCCATAGCCGCCATAATGGAATCTTCGAACGACATGGGTGTGGCCGTATCTGTAGTCGATTCGTCACCGTGACCCTGAGACACTTCTACTTGTTCCTCAGCCGGAACCTCAGAAACCTCGTCACCGCCTATGAACATCAATGTCCCAAAAGCGATACCAAGCACAGCCACCAAACCAGCGATACCATAAATAGCGTATTTGATCAGACCACCGAACTTGTTCGGCTTTTGTTCCTGATCGCTATCTTCCGGCTTCTTGACTTCTTTTGTCTTGTCAGCTTCGTCAGCCACTATTTGACTCCATTAAACAATAAAACAACATTTCTCCGACCCCCTTATGGCAAGACCCGTGCCAAGCCGCCCGATGGCTGGCGTATGCCACTGTCGTACATAACGTTAATGCATGAGGGGTGGACTCACACGCATTAGCCCACACGCTCAATTGGGGAACAATTTTCCGTCATTTGTAAAGAATGCGGAAGGAATTGAAGGGTTGGTAACTACCACCCACCCGACGCTCATGCTCTGGGTGGGATGCCAATGACACGCAAAGGCAGGCCTTCAAGTGGGCCTGCCCTACTGAACGACTTTACGCACTGTGCCCGGCAAATGTCCACATCTGCTGTATGTGCGCCGCGCACAATGGCGGAACCACCAAGGAGTTCCGCCCTGCTACTGCCAGGTTGCAAGCAACCTGACCTACGGATCTACTTTCTCGATGTGTTCACTAAATCGGGGGAGGTTCAGACCACCCAGAGCAATAACTTATTCGCCAGTACCCGGTCCAAGTATCTCGCCCGACACATGGTTGGGCGCGGCCGTTGTGATCCTGACTTTGTGGATGTGTCGGCCACCATTGAAATCAACCGGAAGTTTCACCCGCAAGTAGTTGTCCGAAATCCCGTACAGTTCGTTCCGTCCCGGTTTGACATGCTCCGAAATTACACCCAACGTCTCCCCTACCTGGCGGCGGCAAGCTTCCGCTTTGAGTTTCCTGGATATCGCTGACAGGATCGCGTTTCGTTCTTTGATAACATCCGGTTTGACTTTGTCACCCAACTCCGATGCCATCGTACCGCGACGATCAGAGTAGCTGAATACGTGCAAGTAATCAATCTGCCCCGATTCGGCTACTTCGACCGACTGCCGGAAATCTTCGTCGGTCTCGCCGGGAAACCCGACAATAATATCTGCGCCTATTATGGTATTAGACCGGACAGCGCGGGCATCAGTGATTCGTTTCAGATAAGTCGCCTGATCGTACGGCCGTCGCATAATCCGCAATAACCGAGTCGATCCGGATTGCATCGGAAGGTGCATATGTCGACAGATACGGTCACCTGAATCTGCGATTACCCGCAATAGTTCATCACGCACCGTTTGAGGTTCAATTGATGACAATCGCAGTCTCGGCAGGTCAGTCTCGGTCATGATCCGAGTACAGAGCGCGGCCAGGTTTTTTGTCGGGTCGAGAACTTTCCGGTCGCGGTAATAACCAATATTGAGTCCGGTCAGGACGATTTCCTCAAAACCCATCGTCATCAATGACCGGACTTCATCGATAATCTCCACCGCCGGACGATTTAGTAACTGTCCGCGCACCATCGGAAGAATGCAATACGCACAACGCTGATTACAGCCATCAGATATTTTTAACCAGGTTCTATTGAACCGGTCGAACACCGTGGGTGTCACTGCTTGTTCCGAAATACTCTGAGGCTCAAATAGATCGGGAAACTGTTCAGAGAGAATTTCGACCAGATGCGGTTTCTGTTCGTTGGAGATAAGAACATCGACTGGCCCAAGTGCCGCCACTGTTTCGGCATCGGAATTGACATAGCATCCAGCGACAACAATTCGTGCATCGGGGTTTTCGCGCACCGCTTTCTGGACAAGATGACGGCTGGAGGAATCGGCACGATGGGTCACGGTGCATGTATTGATGATGCAGAGATTAGCTTGTTCACCCATCCGGACCCGACGGAACCCGTATGGATAAAGCGCGGCGGCCATTCTCTCAGTCTCGTACTGATTGAGACGACAGCCAACGGTCTGCACAGCGACAGTTTTTTTTCTCGTGTCGTTCATCTATGATAACGGCAGTCTACAATTTGTAAAATCATGTTATCTATCTAACCGTGAACGAAATTTTTCCACAGCCGCGACTACATCAGCGGCAGTAAATACCCGTTCAAACAAGACCCGCAAATCTTTGGCCCCAGGGAACCCTGACGCATACGCCATCAGGTGCTTTCGCATAACTAAGAACTTCTTTTTGTCACCGAATACTTCTTCGTAGAGGCGACAGTGCTCAAGCATCGTATCGAGGCGCTCATCGACCGAGATATCTTTCTCAGACCACTCCCGATTAAACAGCCATGGATTACCGAAAATGGCACGGCCTATCATGACACCATCACAGCCGGTCTCGGTCACGACTTTCTCCGCCTCAGCGATTGACTTTATATCTCCGTTACCGAGAATAAGCACGCCTGTCCCGGCGGCAAGCTTGACAATCTTGGGCATTTCTTCCCAGTGCGCCGGCACTTTGGATTGTTCTTTGCGAGTTCGAAGGTGGAAAGTCAACGCGGCTGGATTGGCCTGTAGTAAATGTGACGCCCACTCTTCAGTTTGAATCTTATTGTAGCCAATACGGGTCTTGATCGACACCGGCAGTTTGCCGGCCCCTTCAATCGTCGCCTGAACGATCTCAATCGCCAGTTCCGGTTCGTTGATCAACGATGAACCAGCTCCGGTGTTACAAACCACCTTTACCGGACAACCCATATTGATGTCAACACCATCAAAATCAAGTTCGGCCACCAGTTCTGCCGAACGGCGAAACAATTCTGGATTTGTCCCAAAAAGTTGAGCGACTACCGGCCGCTCAATTTCATCGAAACGAAGATCCTCAATCAACCGTTTACGACCAGGACTGCAAAGCCCGTTGACCGAGACAAACTCGGTCAGCATAACATCCGGTTTGCCACATCTCGCCACCAACCGGCGACAGGCGGCATCAGTGATGTCATCCATCGGCGACAACGCCAGAATAGGGCGTTTTAGTTCATCCCAGAATCCTTTAGTGCTAACCAGCGCGCTCATATGAATCAACTATGAATGTATCGTAAGTCCCACTATAAGAAACGGCGGCCATTCGCACGGCCGCCGTTTCAGTTCTATAATCTGGCTGAATCTATTCCTCTTTTTCAGAATCAGACTCTGCCTCTGGCGCGGTCTCTTCAGCCGGTTTTTCCTCAGACGTTGGTTCTTCAGTCGAAACCTCTGGCGCGGCATCTTCAACCGGTTCTTCAGTCGGAGCCTCTGCCGGAGCTTCAGCTTCTTCAGCAACCGCTTTGATCTCATCCGGCATAGCATCGGCAATCGGCGTTGCAGAGGGATCGTGTTTGGCCAGATACTGGTCAAACTCTTCACGCTCACGCTTCTTATAGTATGCAATCACCGACAGCACAACTTTGTGCTGGTTCTGATCAAACTCAATCACCTGCAACGGGATCTGCTCACCTTCCTGGAACACACCAGTCGGGTCGTTGAGTTCGCGTCCGGCCAACTGACTGGTCGGTACAAACCCTTCGACATCGTCCCCAAGATCAACCACCACACCACGATCAAAGACTTTGGTGATGTTGCCCAGGCTTTCGGTACCAACTGAGAGTTTTTCAGCCAGAGCCGGCCAGGGATCCTCGGACAACTGCTTGTAACCGAGTGAAATCCGGCGATTGTCGTGGTCGATCCTGATCACCCGCACCTGCACGACATCGTTCTTTTTCATTATCTCTGATGGATGCTGTATCCGTCTTGTCCAGGACATATCGGAAATATGCACCAGGCCATCGATACCTTCTTCCAGTTCAACAAAAGCGCCAAACGCCGTCAGGTTACGAACTTTGCCCGAGAGCACCTTGCCGATCGGATACTTACCTTCGATAGTCAACCAGGGATCCGGCTCCATCTGCTTGATACCAAGCGAGATTTTCTCGTTATCCTTGTCCACCGAAAGAACTACCGCATCAACAGCATCATTGACACTCATAATCTTGGAAGGATGTTTGATATGCTGAGTCCAGGACATCTCGGAGATATGAATCAAACCCTCGATACCCTTCTCCAGCTCTACAAATGAACCGTAATCGGTGATCGATACAACCCGCCCGGTAACTTTTTGACCAATCGGGTACTTCTGTTCGATATCTTCCCAGGGATACGGTGTCATCTGCTTCAGACCGAGAGAAATTCTGGTGGTCTTCTCATCGAAGTCAAGAATCTTAACATCAATGGCTTCACCCAGATTGACCATCTCGGATGGGTGCCGCACGCGACCCCATGACATATCGGTAATATGTAACAGACCATCGACTCCACCCATATCGATGAAGACACCAAAATCAGTAACGTTCTTGACCACACCCTGACGGATTTGGCCGACTTCGATTTCGGTAAGTAGTTCCTCGCGCATTGATTCACGCTCTTTTTCGAGCACAACCCGGCGAGAGACAACTATGTTGCGACGGTTCTTGTTCAACTTGATAATTTTGAGATCCATAACCTGATCAATGAGAGCATCAAAATCAGGAACCTGCCTTAACGAGATCTGAGACCCCGGCAGAAAGGCATCTACTCCCATAACATCGACAATCACGCCGCCTTTGATACGACGGACCACACGGCCCTGAACCGTATCACCGGCATCATGGGATTCGCGAATTTTATCCCAAACCAGCATGAAATCAGCCTTTTGCTTGGATAATAGCAATTGGCCGTAGTTGTCTTCAATCTTGTCGAGGAGAACATCAATCGCATCTCCGACTTTGATCGTCACCGGTTGTGGAAACTCGTGCATCGGGATGCGGCCTTCGGATTTGAAACCGACATCCACAATGACATCGTCCGGGTTGACCCCAATCACGGTGCCGTGGACGATTTCACCCTGCTTGATGTTCTTGATGGTGGCATCATACATTTCCACCATGGCGTCGTATTCGGCTTTGTCGTAAACTACGCCAGAGACATCAGTAATCTTGACAGCCTGAACCTCGACTGGTTCAACTACACTTACCGCGACATTCTCGGATCGTGTTTTGGCTCGATCCACCAGGCGCTGTCGGCGCGCCGTCATGTGACGCTCTTGCTGAACCTTTGGCTGTTCTACAACAGCAGTTGACTCAGCGGCCTTGGTGTCCTTCGGGGTGATTTTGGTTTTGACCTTGCTGGTCTTTTTGCCACCCGTAGCCTTGCGTTTTGAAATTTTCGCAGTTACAGGGGTCTTGTTAGTTTCAGTTGTTTTCTTGGCAGTTGCCATCTGTCTTAAAATACCTCCTTAAAAAAGACCCGATGGTTTTGGATTTTTTCACCCTATGGAGTAGGGCGAAAAACCATCGAATCGCCAGCCCGGACAGGCAAACCCACCCAAGACAGCCTTGCTATATAAGCAATATAGAAGAAAATTCAAGCGAATTCTTAGGCTGTAGCCAGCTATCACATCTGTTCGACAGGAATCCAGGGTTACTTAACGTCTGTAACGGCAGATCTCAGATCGCTAATCCGCTCCATAACAGTTGTGGCGATCTTCAAATAGGCTTCTTTCCCGGAGCCCTGCGACCGAACCCACTCAGCGCTAAGCGGTGAACCGTACGAAACGGACAACTTATCCTTACCCCGGAAACAATCACCTAACCTGTTGGACCCGTGTAGATAAACAGGTATAATCGGGCATCCCGCCTGTATGGCGATTATCCCAACACCTGGTTTTGGATCCAGAAATTGATCGGTTAGTGAACGGGTACCTTCGGGGAACATCGTCAGACCGAATCCGGCCTGGATAACTTCGACTGCCGCTTTGATTGCTTTGCGATCAACCACACCGCGACTGACCGGCAACGAATTGGCGGCAGTGATGATCGCTCCGAACAGCCAGTTTCGGAACAACTCTTTCTTGGCAAAGAAATACACCTCACGGCGTTGCCAGCTTCCAACCAGAGGGGGGTCGTAATAAGAAATATGGTTAGAAGCCAAAATAAAGCCGCCCTTGCGGGGGACATTATCCTGACCTGAGATACGGGGCCGGAAAAACAGCAAACAAAGTATCCGGGTTAGGAGATTACCGCTCCAGTAGACTAGATTAAACCTCACTTGACTGCCGTCTTGAGCAGATAGAATACCCGCGCAACTTGTTCATCAATAGTGACATTGATGAACAAGTTGAGCGGGTATTCTATCTGCTCAAGAC
>JAGGTI010000115.1 GCA_021163775.1 Candidatus Zixiibacteriota bacterium | reverse complement strand
AGAACAGGTGATAACAATTGCTTGTTAACTTGTCCACTTAACGGGGGGAAGCTCAAGCTGATTGTGGGGTTATCATGCCATGTAAGATACTAGGCAAATTGGGAATGGATTGAGGAAAGATAGAACCGGTCCTAATGGCTGGGCCACTCGGTCTTCAAACAACACATGAGGTAACTTCAATATGGATTGGTTTGAACTCGCAAATAATATTGGGGTATTCGGTATTGTAGTTGCTGCTGTGTCGTTGCTGGCTCGTGCGGCTTTCAAGCAGATGCTAAGCCGTGATTTGGAGAAATTCAAGTCCAATTTGGAGAAGGACGCAATAACCCACAGAATTAGATATGAACAATTGCATGGTGAACGGGTCGCGGTGATTAAGGAAGTGTACAAGAAAATCGTACAATCGCATCGCAGTCTTCGTTCCCTGATAAATATAGTTCAGTGGTCTGGTGAGTCGCCTGTGAAGGAGAAGGCCATTGAGGCGTCACGGGACTATACCAGCCTCATGACATACTATGATGAACACCGCATTTTCTTCGAAGAACGGCATGCAAAGAAAGTCGACTCACTTCTCAAAATATTTCGTGACGCTGCCAATAAATTTGAACTCTCAATACTGGTACGTGAGGGCGGTGAATACAAAGAGGCACGACGCGTATGGGATGACGCATGGGAACAGATCGACGAACAGGCACCGATTCTGAAGATACAGTTGGAAAACAGCTTCAGGGGTATTTTGGGTATAGAAAACCAAGCGGTGGGGTAGACCACAGAACCCAGCGCTTCCTACTGGGCCCTGGACCACCTCTTGCGGATAGGGCAACTATCATCGGGCCACCGGGCCTTGATCAGATTCAAGGAGATGAACATTGAGGCAGCTCAAAAGCCAAGTTATCGCAAGCACTAACCAGGAATCCAATAAACAGACGTTCTCTGAGGCCGGTCTAAAACGGTTATTTTCACAAATGTCCGATCCTTACATCTTCAATCAGGGGCACGATGAGAGTCTTCCTCCAGGTGGCAAGGGCTACAATAAGAGATTGAAGAAACTCTCTAATGGCAATCTTGCGATAATTATTGATGTTGATTTGTATGTCGAAACGCTGGAGATTCCAGTGGGTGGATTTAGCCTATCTACACGTCACAAAGAAATGCGCGATGCTTCCGGTAGAGCGCCGTCTATATCGGTCTACTATGACGAAGAGTTGCTAGGCGATGAATTTGGGAACAAAATCGTAGCCTGCTCTGATCAGGAAACAAGCATTAGTGCCATATCAAAGGTAGATCGTGACGCCGGCGCAACTGCCATTATTGTCATCACTTTTGTCTCGACAGCCATTTGTGCGGGTTTCTTTCAAGAGCTTGGGAGGGAGGGCTTTCGCAAGTTAAGAGAGCTTCTCATTGAAAACGGCTCCGTGATTAGGGGGGGGGCAACTGGTGCCGAGCCAGGCTATCTTTTCAAGGTGAAATACCCAACGGACTCAGGTGATGTAGATGTCTTGGTACGATGCTCTCAGAGTCAGCTAAGTCCTGATTCTGATAAGTTGCCGGACCTAGATTCACTATTCGAATATCTTGACGAAATGCTAGGCCAGAGCAAGATATATAGGGTGGTGATAGAACTCACCGATGAACCCCCATATTGGGGGATCAAGAGTTTTGTGGATAATAATGGCAAATTGATTGATCTATAGCCCAGTTCGAAATACTAGCAAGTTTTGTGTGGCGGGTCCTTCTTTGGACCCGCCACATGCCAGAATATGACTTCCGTTACCCCATCACATTCCCACCTCTCACGTTCTTTTTGTTTGAAATCCCAGCTCGTTCCCAATATCATCTACCCATGCGAGTGTTAGGTATTGATCCCGGATTGAATATCACCGGGTACGGGATTCTCGATGAGAACAACCAGCAGATCACGCTGGTCGAAGCGGGAGTCGTCCGTACCAAAGTAAAAGCGTCCACCGGTGAGCGGCTGGCTGAGATCGGGCGAGAGATCGGTCAGATCATCGCGCAGTACGTACCCGATGTCATGGCGGTCGAAGAACTTTACTCACATTATGCGCATCCAAAGACAGCGATTATCATGGGGCACGCGCGCGGCGTGATCTTTTTCAAGGCGGCCGAAGCCGGATTGCCGATTTATTCCTATGCCGCAACTCGGGTCAAGAAATCGCTCACTGGCAACGGACGCGCACCCAAGGAACAAGTGCAGTTGATGATCCGTTCCACGCTTAGTCTGGCGGAAGTACCCGAGCCGCCCGATGTCGCCGATGCTTTGGCAGTCGCACTTTGTCACTGTCGCTCACTTCAACAACGGGAGGTGCTGTCATGATTAGTCGTCTGAAAGGCACACTCAAGCAAATCACCGACCAGTTTGCACTTGTCGAAAACGGGGGGCTGTATTACGAGGTGCGTTTGCCTTCAGCGCTGGCCGATCGGCTCAAGGGTGGCAACAGGGTCGGGAGCGAAATCGTATTTGAGACGATTTACTATATCGAAGCTGGTGAGCGGAAATCGAGTCATTACCCGCGTCTGGTCGGGTTCATCGATCCGATTGATCGGGAGTTCTTCTCGCTGTTTACCCAGGTGTCGGGGATGGGTGTCCGCAAGGCGCTCAAGTCGCTGATCTTACCTGTAAGCGAGGTGGCGGCGGCAATCGAGATGAAAGACTCGGCCCAACTCAAGCGTTTGCCGGGGGTCGGCGGACGGTTAGCTGACAAGATTATCGCCGAGTTGGTCGGTAAGTGTGCCAAATTTGCTTTGGCAAAGGATTCAGCACCGTTAGTAGCCAGGACGAGCGTAGCTCAGCCTTTTGTCGAGGAAGCGATGGACATTTTGTTGCAACTTCAGTATTCTCGTACTGAGGCAACGGAGATGATTGAAGCTGTACTGAAAGAAAACCCAAAAGTAAACCAGGCCGAGGATTTGATCTCGCTCATATTTAAGTCAAGCCAGAGTGCGAAGGGTGGCGACTGATGGGGCGCGAGCGAATTGTCGGGGGTGATCAATTGGGTTCGGATGAGGATCTTACGCAATATTCACTGCGTCCGCATAGTCTTGACGAATTTATTGGGCAACACGAGTTACACGAGAAACTTGAAGTTCTACTTCAGGCCGCTCAGGGGAGAAGTGAACCGGTTGAACACCTGCTTCTGTATGGCCCACCGGGATTGGGCAAGACAACCCTGGCACATATCATCGCGCAGGAGATGAAGACCAAGATCATTTCGACCTCGGGGCCATCGCTCCAGCGTGCCGGTGATCTAATGGGTATTCTCACCAATCTTAATCCAGGGGACATTCTGTTTATTGATGAGATCCACAGGTTGTCATCGGTGATCGAGGAATTCATCTACCCGGCGATGGAAGATTTCAAGGTTGATTTTGTGGTCGACAAGGGGGCGTTTGCCAAAGTTATCAACGTGCCGCTCAAGCGATTCACGCTGATCGGTGCCACTACCAGGGCTGGGATGCTTTCTGCGCCACTAAGGGATCGGTTTGGGCTGTACTATCATCTCGATTTCTATACAAACGAAGAACTTAAGCAGGTGATTCTTAGATCAGCTGGACTGTTGGAGATCAAAATTGATGAGAAGGCGGCTGAAATTGTATCAGAACGGTCGCGGGGTACCCCTCGCATAGCGAATCGATTGCTTCGCAGGGTCCGTGATTATGCCGCCGTGAAGAGCAATGGTACGGTCACACCCGAGATTGCCACCAAGGCACTCAATGTTGAAGGGATAGATTCGGTCGGTTTGGATAACCTTGATCGCAAGTTGCTGGAAACTATTATCCAGTATTATAAGGGAGGGCCGGTTGGAATTGAAGCACTGGCGGCAACTCTCAACGAGGAGGTCGATACGCTGGTTGATATGGTGGAGCCATATCTGCTGAAAATTGGATTTATCCAGCGAACTCGGCGAGGTCGGGTGATATCGGCAGAGGCGGCGCGACATATCGGTATGTCTATGGATAACAACCAACAACAGTCGTTGCTCTAAACTATAACATTAAGGTGGGGGTGAGGAATTCTGACAATTGTGGATTAATTTCACTTGCACCCGATCTTATAAGGGGGCAAATTATTATAAGGATAATTCGTGACTGCAACGATCGGGTGGCAGGTTAACGGATTATTAATAAAGGGTTTATTTTGACAGATAAGAGTACAAGGCTCTCAGAGGAAAAGCTCAGACTTCTGGTTGATTCTATGAGTAGTTACTTGGGCAACGGTGAGCAGAAATCGACTCAAGTGACCAATATACTGATCCGGGAGACCGTCAAGTTTCGCAATAAGCTCAAAGAGGAGACTGGCGAAATCCTGACAGTTGGCGATACTCAGATGGCACTTGAGGCACTTGGAAGGCATCTTGAGGGGCGCAAACTTCCCCATAAACTTACCCCGGAACAAAAAGCCCTGACCCAGATATGGATAGACCATATCACGCTGTTTGGGGCCGAATGATCGGCGTTCAACAGTTTCGATCCACAATACTTAACCCAACCCTCTATGAAGTTATCCCTGTTTGATTACGACCTCCCTCGAGAACTGATTGCTCAGTATCCGACCCGCCATCGAGACCAATCGCGGCTATTGGTGCTGGATCGTTCAACGGGTGAGCTTGTCCATAGCCGATTTAGCGACATTGTTAATTATCTGCGCCCTGGCGATGCCCTGGTGGTAAACAACACCAAAGTGTTCAAAGCGCGGTTGTTCGGCAAACGGGCTACTGGCGGCAAAGTTGAACTGTTTCTGGTTCGCCCGACAGATGACAATCCGGCAGAAGCCTGGGAAGCATTGGCTTACCCTTCAAGACGTCTTAAGGAAGGGGAGATTATTAGCTTTCCTGATACTGGCCAGGTTGTACTGGAAGCTGATCTGACCGGGGGACGGTGGCGAGTGCTGTTTTCTTCCCGGACTGCTCGAGAGCGGATTATCTCTCGTCATGGTCATGTACCATTGCCGAAGTACGTGAACCGGGACGTTGTGCCGATGGATGTACGTCGTTACCAGACTGTTTTTTCGCGGGAAGAAAAGACCGGAGCGGTGGCGGCACCGACAGCTGGTTTTCATTTTACCCGCAACCTGCTCAATCGGATAGCGGCCAAAGGGGTAAGCGTGTGCGAGATCACGCTTCATGTTGGTCCGGGAACGTTTAAGCCAATTAAAACAGCGGCGATTGAAGATCATCTGATAGATCAGGAATATGCCGAACTATCGGAATCGGTAGCGGCGACCCTGAATCGGGCCAGACGCGAAGGCGGGCGGATATTTGCAGTTGGGACGACTTCGGTGCGAACGCTTGAGTCGACGCGGATTGTGAACAATCAGATTCAGCCACTGGCTGAGATGGTAAACTTGTATATCAAACCGGGCCATGAATTCCATCTGGTAGATCACCTGATCACAAATTTCCATATCCCCAAATCGTCGCTATTGGTGCTGGTGTCGGCTTTTACCGGACGGGAAAAGATTCTTGAGACCTACGCCGAAGCTGTTGGTCGGGAGTATCGTTTCTACAGTTATGGCGATGCTATGTTGATCCTCTGAGTCTTAGCCGTATGGCGGATCCGTCCTCAAATACGCCATTATCGGGAGTGTTCAAATGTGATGGACCCGGCCGAAGTTTGTGGTTACCATTAAGCCATGTCTGGCGAAAAGAAGAAAAGTGCGCTGAAAAACGGTTGTATAGGAAGCCGTCTCAGCTTGGGAGAAGGTGGTATGCTGGGCATTGATCAGCATCTCGTACCAGAGTATCTGCGGAAGTATGATACTGCCCAACCTTTACCAAAGAAGGTACACGAGCTTCTCATAGGCTACATACTGGTTCAGTTCCTAGAAGAAAATCTGAGAGAAGCTGCTATAATAGGATTTCCAGCCGCTGACGGCTGGAAGGAGCACTGCTCCGAAGGTCCACTGACGCTCGACCGGCTGCTGGAAAACCAACAAGAATTCGTGTGCGATACGGACGTCGATATTCATGTAAGTAGCTGCGGAATGACGGCTAGGTTTCAGGTAACAAGATTCGTGTACGCGCCTGATGGGATAGCACATCGCAGGCTTGCCGAACTCATAGTGAAGAAATGCAGGCACCAACAGACAGACAAGCACCTTCACCTCGTCGTGAGCATGGAGAATACGCCAAACATCACAGAAGAAGAGATTGCAGCAATACTTGGCGATACATCAGTCCCTTTCCGTGCCATAATCTTGATCGGAAAAGCGTCGCCTGAGGCTGGGCATTTTTCCTACGCCCAACTCTACCCCAAGCCTATTCTGGGCAAAGAAATCAGAATCCCAATCGATATTTGACCTTCTGGCTTGGCTTTTCCTCACACCAACCAGTCACAAGGCCATCGTGCGGCAGATGTGGACATCTGCCGGGCACACTGTGTCGAAGTCGCGTGGGCTTCCATCCTACCAGTCTGCGACCAACGGGTTCTCGTTCCCCAGCCACCAACCTACTTAATTGAGTTGGCACAGCTTGTGCCGCCGCGTATATTCGTTTTCTATGAAAACAGTCGCAGTTATCGTGGCGGCTGGTCGCTCCGAACGCTTCGGAGGGCCGGTTCCCAAACAGTTTCATGAGATCGCCGGGAGACCGGTGCTGGCCTGGACTATCCAACGGTTCGAAGCCGCAACCTCGATTGACAGTATCCTGCTGGTAGTGGGCGAGGATCAGTTGCTGTATGTTGGCGAGAAAGTGATTGATCCATTCGGTTACACTAAAGTTTCCAAAATTGTTCCGGGTGGCGCTTCACGTCAGGAGTCAGTGCTTAAGGGATTGAACCGGCTTCCGATTTCGACCGAATTGGTGGCTATTCACGATGGTGCCCGGCCGTTGATCGACCCGGCTGATATTAATGCCGTAGTTGCTATTGCGGAGCAGGATGGGGCGGCTATGCTGGCGACAAAAATGACTGATACAGTCAAGCGCGCCAAAGACGGCTATGTGTTATCGACTCTGGATCGAAACGAACTGTTTTTGGCCCAGACCCCACAAGTGTTTGGGTACGACTTGATAATCGAGGCACATAAACGGGCGGCCAAGGAAGGGCTTGAGGTCACCGATGACGCCGCACTTATTGAGGCGGCTGGGTTCAAGGTTCGCTTAGTTGAGTCGCAGTATCCCAATCAAAAAGTGACGACAAGGGAAGATCTGATGTTAGTTTCAACATTCTTTGCTGGAGAGGCAAATGAGTAAGAGTTCTCGGATTGGATTGAGAGTTGGGCAGGGGTTTGATGTTCACCGGTTTGCTGAGAAGCGTCGCTTGATTCTTGGCGGAGTTGATATACCGTTCCATCTTGGATTGTTAGGCCGTAGCGATGCCGATGTGCTCTTTCACGCGATTTCCGATGCCCTCCTTGGAGCGGCCGCGCTGGGTGATATAGGTCAGCACTTTCCGCCCTCCGATGAACGCTACGAGGGTGCCGATTCCGGAGAACTGATGGTGGAAATATGGCGGCGCGTGCGGGATGCCGGGTATTCACAAATCGGAAATATCGACTGTGTGGTGATGGCTCAGGAACCGATGCTGGCCAAATTCATTCCCCGCATAAGGGCTAACATAGCCCGTTTGCTCGAGATTGATATGGAGTGTGTGAGCGTCAAAGCAACGACCTGTGAACAGCTCGGATTTATCGGCCGGGGAGAGGGCATAGCCGTCTCGGCGGTCTGTCTGATAACCATCGATGAGTGAAATCCTCATCCAGATTAACGGCTATTTGGACTACCTGTTTTACTATGGGCCGTTGTTTGTCTATGCTGTGATTTTTGTGGCCTGTTTTGTTGAAAACCTGTTCCCCCCTTTTCCCGGTGACAGTTTCATCGTGGCGGCTGGTGGTCTGATTGCAGTCGGACATCTGGACCCTGTTTGGTCAATGCTGGCGGTTGTCAGTGGTGGACTTGGTTCGGTGATGCTCGTGTTTGCAATCGGGAGACGTTATGGACGCGATTACTTCATACGCAAGAATTACAGATTCTTTTCAGCGGCCGATATCAAGATCGTGGAGGTAAGGTTTGCTCGGTATGGTGGTTTGCTCCTGATTGTCTCCAGATTTGTAGTTGGTATGCGTGTGATCCTGGCGGTTGCGGCCGGAATAGGAGCTTATCCAACTCTCAGAATGATCTTTTATACGTTTATGTCATATGTCCTGTTTGCCAGTTTGTTGATGTATCTTGGCTTCAAACTGGTTGAAAACTTTGAACAGATTGAGTATTACTTCACAACGTATAACTACATCGGGTGGCCGATTGTAGTTGCCATCATAGTGCTTTACCTGTTTCGTCGAAATAGGAAGACTCGAAAGGGTAATAGGTAGTGAGAATTTTGGTTCTGGCCGGTGGCGATTCCAACGAATGGGCTGTGTCGCTCGACAGCGGTGCGGCAATTTGTCATGCGCTCAAACGTCTGGGGCATGAGGTGCACGCTATCAACCCGGCGAGTGGGTTGAACCTGATTGATGCTGAAGGTCATTTTTGGCTGGAAGACGATTCAGCAAGCGACTCCGACCTGGTTACTCACAAAGGTGATTTAAGTCTTTTGGCAAATGCGCTCTCAACTACCTATGCCGATATTGACCTGGTCTTTATCGGACTGCATGGTGGCGGTGGAGAAGACGGATCGATCCAGAACCTTCTCGAACTGGCTGGCAAGAAATACACTGGCTCGGATATGAGCGCTTCGGCGGTTGCGATGAACAAGGCTGTGGCTAAGAGGATTATGGCTTCGGTGGATGTGCCGACCCCGAGGTGGAAGCTGTACCGGGTTGGAGTGAATGAAGAGTTCTCTCAGTGGGCTGACGAGATTGCCGATGAGTTCGGAGTGCCGCTTATTGTGAAACCGAATGACGGTGGATCGACGATCGGTCTGACCAAGGTTAAGAGTGTCTCGGATATCACCGAGGCACTTCGATTGGCCGCAGAGCAATCGAATGAAATTCTGGTGGAGGCATATATCGCCGGTCGTGAGTTGACGGTTTCAGTATTTGACGGTAAGGCTTACCCTCTGGTAGAGATCAAGCCGGTTAGTGGTGGTCTGTATGATTATGAGGCCAAATATACTAAGGGTAAGAGCGAGTATATTGCACCAGCCGACGTGGACGAGACACTGGCCGTTAACATACAGCAGGCGGCTGTTCGAATTTACGATGCTGTTGGCTGTATTGGTTTGGCTCGTGTTGATTTTATTCTTAATGAAAAGAACCTCTTTTTCTGTCTGGAAATAAACACCCTACCCGGCATGACGGCACTGTCGCTGTCTCCGATGGCGGTCGCGTGTGAGGGGATAGGTTTTGATCAACTGGTGGCAATGATAATCGACTCGGCTATGCGAAAGTAGGACTGATTAATGGACAAACTGAAACCGCGCGCGATAATTTTTGACCTGGGTTCGACGCTCATTGAGTATGAGTCAATGCCCTGGGATGAATTGGGCGTGGCTTGTCTCGAAGCAGGACGGCAGTTTTTGTTGAACAAGGGGTATGATCTGCCGGATCGCCAGACGGTTCAGAATATATTTTACGAGATTCGTGATGATTATCGACGCGAGGCAACAGAATCGCTGATTGAGTGGGATGTGCCCACAGTCACATCGCGCATGTTTGACGCTCTGACAATACAGTATGACGATGACCTGTTGGATAGTTTTTTTGATGCCTACTACGAACCGATCGACCGCGAGCTGTTCATATATGATGATGTCCTCGAAACATTGGAAATACTCAGGGCCACCTATCCGATGATGGGTTTGGTTTCCAATACAGTTTTCCCCGAACGAGCGCATCACATGGAATTACAGCGATTTGGGATCGAGCCATATCTGAGCTTTGCGATCTTCAGTTCTACTTTTGGTTTGCGCAAACCGCACCCGGATATTTTCTACCACGCCTGCAATCTGGCCGGTTTTGCGCCGTCCGAATGTCTCTATGTCGGTGACCGGTATGTCGAGGATGTGACTGGTCCGGTCGGGATCGGTATGAAGGCAATACTTAAAATCAAGCCGGGGCGAGAATACCCCGATGATATGCCCGACTCTTTGCGTAAGATTGATAGCTTGAGTGAGCTATTGGATCACCTGGAACGCTAAGCCACTTCGGTTGGTTGCTTTTCTATAAGTGACGGCCTATATTTATTGGATTAGGTAAGCGGAAAAATACTGATTATATCGATAGAGGTAAAATTATGGACAAAGTAGAACTGTTGCTTAAAGAACTTACCGAGGCCAACGGTGTTTCGGGGTACGAAGATGAAATCCGGCGCTTGATGGCGCGTGAGCTTGAACCGCTGTCGGATGAAATTAAATACGACAAAATGGGTTCGATCATGGGGGTTATGAAGGGAAGTGCCGACAGCCCGCGTGTCATGATTATGGCGCATATGGATGAGGTCGGGTTTATGGTCAGTGAGATCACCAAGGAGGGCTATATCAAGTTTCTGCCTCTCGGTGGTTGGTGGGGACATGTAGCGTTGGGACAGCGTTTGCAAGTTATGACTTCCAAGGGGCCGGTGATCGGTGTCGTTGGTTCTAAGCCACCGCATTTGTTGCCGATAGAGGAGCGCAAGAAGGTTATTGAGATCACCGATATGTTCCTTGATGTGGGTGTGCAGGAGAAATTTGATATCAAGAAACGGCTCGGTATCAGGGTGGGCGATCCTATCGTACCCTACAGCCGGTTTGAAATTATGGCTAACAAAAAGATGTATCTCTCCAAGGCGTTTGATAACCGAATGGCCTGTGGGGTGGTGATTGAAGTTATGAGGCGACTCAAGCGTGGTAAGCACCCTAATACTTTGCTGGGATGTGGCTCGACCCAGGAAGAGGTTGGTCTAAGAGGTGCCCAAACACTGGCCCATCTGGGCGATCCTGACGTTTGTATCGTATGTGACGTTGGTATTGGACAGGATGTACCCCCTGACGGTTTCAGCAAAGCTGAAAAGTTGGGTGGCGGGCCGGGCGTGTTGGTTATGGATGGCTCAATGATTCCGAACACTCACCTGAAAGAACTGGTTATCAAAACGGCCGAGACGAAGAATATCCCGTTCCACCTGACTTCGATGAATCGCGGTGGTACCGATGGTGGTCGGGTTCATATCAGTGGGATCGGGGTGCCGTCTATTGTTATCGGGGCACCGGTGCGATATATCCATAGTCATAATGGAATCCTGAATCGATCCGATTATGATAATACTATCAAGCTGATTACCGAAGTGATCAGAAAACTGGACAAGAAAACCGTCAAGTCGTTTACGGAGGCCTGATAAAGTATGCCGTTGGTTCTCAGGAATAGCTTTACGCGTAGAAAAGAAGAGTTCAAGCCGATGGTCGAAGGTGAGGTGAAGATGTACACCTGTGGCCCGACCGTCTACGACTATGCCCATATTGGCAATTTTCGGGCTTATGTGTTCGAGGATTTGTTGCGACGGTATCTGAAATTCAAAGGGTACAAAGTCACGCAGGTGATGAACCTCACCGACATTGATGACAAAACTATTCGGGATTCGCAGGCGGCCGGTATCAGCCTGAAAGAACATACGGACAAATTTGTCAAGGCTTTCTTCGCGGATCTCGACGCTCTCAGGATTGAGCGCGCGGAGCACTATCCCGCCGCCACCGAACACATTCCGGAAATGGTGACGCTTATCAAGAAGCTAATCGATAACGGGCTGGCCTATCAGGCTGAGGGAAGCTGGTATTTCAAGATTGATGCTTTCCCCGACTACGGCAAACTGGCCAATATCGACAAGAGCGGCATGAAAACAGGCTCCCGGGTCGCGACCGACGAATACGAGAAAGAATCGGTTTCCGACTTTGCGCTCTGGAAAGCCTGGGATGAATCCGATGGTGATGTTTTCTGGGAAACCGAATTAGGCAAGGGAAGACCAGGTTGGCATATCGAGTGTTCGGCGATGTCATCAAAGTATCTGGGCAATCATTTCGACATCCACACCGGCGGGGTCGATAACATGTTTCCGCATCATGAGAACGAAATAGCCCAGTCGGAAGGCGCCAATAAAGAGAAGTTTGTCAACTACTGGATGCACTGCGAATTTCTGATTCTGGAAGGTCGCAAGATGTCGAAGTCGCTCGGCAATTTCTATACTTTGCGTGATCTGCTCGATAAGGGTCATTCGTCGTTGGCGGTACGCTATCAACTGTTAGCCACCCACTACCGACAGCAGTTGAATTTTACGGTGGACGGTCTGGAACAGGCGGCCAAGGCGCTTGAGCGGTACAATGATTTTGTGACCAATCTGACGGACTATTCAGGAGGGGAATCATCGGGCGAGGCTCAGGGTGTGATAGACAAAATGCTGGCCGAGTTTGAGGCCCGCATGGACGAGGACCTGAACATCTCGGGTGCGCTGGGGGCGGTGTTTGACTTTGTGCGCGAGATCAACCGGCTTCGGGCCGAAAATAAACTATCGGCTGATGAACGCGACCTGGCTCTTAAGGCAGTGGATCGAATAGACGGTGTCCTCGATTTCCAGCAGAAGAAAGAGGCGCTCGATAGCGATATTGAAGCGTTGATTGTGAAGAGAACCGAAGCGCGAAAGGACAAAGACTTTGCTACTTCGGATAAAATCCGTGACGATCTGCTGGCGATGGGAATTGTTCTCGAAGACACGCCGCGGGGCGTCAAGTGGAAGCGAAAAGTGTAGTTAGTTAGTAGAGCGGGGTGTTGTGGTGTCGGGCGACTCTGCCCGACGCTTGGCAGTGGTTTATAGGGCGGAACCGCCTGTGCGGGCCGAGCACATATCTGTCATGCTCGCAAAAGCGAGCATCCAGTTGTGGTCGTTATAGCTGTAAGCTATGAATCATAATACGGCCATCGTAAGGAGACAACTGGCTCCTTGCTTCCGCAAGGATGACGAAGCAAGACATATCAAAGGTCAGGCCCGATGCTTTCTGTGTCACGCCCAGAGTAGGCATGACCTACTTTATTGTGCCCGGTAGATGTCCACATCTGCCGGATGTCAAAAGAAAATTGTCGGGTATCTCGCTCAAATGGTTGTTGCTCGAACGCCGACCTGCAATATCATTATTCTCGTCCGAAAACTACCACCAGACTTGAACGCGCTCTTCAATTGTGAAGATGCGCTCTTCGTGATCTGAATCGGTACCGACCAGCCAGTAAAGACCTTCGGCCGGGACACCTTCGAAAGTCAGCGGCGAGTCACCGGAGATCGCTTTTCCGTGTGATTGCCAACCGTCATCCCAGAAGAAAAGTTCGTACTCCTGCCCGTTATTCAGAAATGACTTGGCGATACCGTCAGTGGATGCTACCAGACGGCGGCGAGTGGTTGAGCCGATCGTGATTGTCTGGGTGACATCAGGCAACACGATGAGTTTTTCCTGTGTGCAATCATCGTGCAGGATAAATGGCGGGCCGAATGGTACGATCTTTTCATTGAGGTAAAGCGCGGGCAGGTAGGCGATTCCTTTGCCCATGTCGGTAAAGAGGGCGTGGCCATCGACGATCCGCCCCCAGTGAATCGCTTTCCACTCGCCGGAGTTGAACACGCACAGATAGGCGATATCAACCGAGTCGGGGATAGCCTCCTCGAATGCTACTTCTACCTGACAGACTTCGACATAGTCGGAAGTAACATCGCGGTAGGTCTTACCGCCCAACCAGCGGGGGACTTTCTCCTGTTTCTTCTCTTGAAAGGTCAGGTTCTCGGGTTGCATGGCGAAATTCTTGCGGTATGCTTTGGCCAGTTTATTGGCCAGGTGATACTCGCCGGGGTTGGCTTCGGCTCCCATGAACGGGATGACCTCACCGTTCGGTGCGAGGATCGCATTCCAGGCGTGGTTGTTGCCGGTGTTGGCCCAGTGTGGTGTATAATCGCTGGTGACGCCAATTCCATTGGCTCGCATGGCGTAAATTGTGATGTTGGTCATGTCTTCGCAACGCCCCAAGCCGGAAGCTTTCATTTCGGAAAACGACTGATCGGTCGGATGATAGTAATACCGCGGATCAAACCCGAACCAGGTCATGATATCCCGGTTGATCAGCACCGTCGCCTCAAGCGGGTCGGTCGAGTCGTCAAGTTGTGAGGCAATATCGGCATACTTATCAAAGAGTGCCGGTCGCCAGCTTTCGAGTGGTTCGTTGCTACCGCGGTAGGGGAGGACGTAATCGCGGAAATCTTCGTAGTTCAGTCCGCGTGCCCAAGGCCTTTCGCGCCAGGCACGGAAAGCGTAATCTATATTTTCGATTAAAAACTCAGCAGTTATGGTGTGGATATCGTACATGGGGTCGTGGCGGCTGAAATCAAGCAGACCGTGTTCGTCTTCGAGCGTATCGTTTGCGGCAGTTAGCGCCGCATAGTCTTCGTAGTCATCAACATTAAACGGGATTTCGGTATCGGTGGTGTCGTGCAGATAGTAGGTGACGTAACTATGTCCCTGCATGTTGCCGATCAGATATCGAGCGGCATCGAGTTTCAGTGAATCACCTTCAGCGGCATAGTGGTCAAGAACCTGTTGTAGTTCACCTCGGTTGTCTTCGGCTTCGGCCAGAACTTTTTCCACGGGATCAAGGTCTCCCTTGCCGACGCCACAGCCGATCAGCAGGGCAGACAGGGTTGCGATCAAGACATAGTTTTTGAGCATCTTATTCTCCAAAGTAGGCTCGGTTATATTTTTCACATAGGCCCAAGGTAGCTCCCCAGCGGTCACACAGCAAGTCTCGTGATGGTTGGAATTTACACAAGAAAAACAAAAAAACAAAAGCATAGTAGGTTGGAACCCCTTAAGGGCTTGTTGAAAAAGTCCTCTTGTGTAGTTGCGGCAGGTCCTTCGAATTCTCCTGGGCGAATACGTGAGACCTGCCGCTATTGTCTGACATGCACTTACGTGTCAGGCCACAATCCCGTCTTGACGGGACAAGGACCCGACACAACTGTGAATAGGGTTTATCAACAAGCCCTTAGTGGTTCCAACATTGTGAATGTCAGAAAAATCGTAGGTCGGGTTCGAACGTGGACGATTTGAGTGAGATACCCGACAAGTGGCAGATGTGGACATCTGCCGAGCACGGTAAGTGGTAATCTACGCTAATAAATAGGCGGGTTCGAAGACACCAAAGACGGACCCGCCCTGTTCTTGTCATTCCCGAGTAGTCGGGAATCTATGACCACGAATATTTGCAGAATAGATGTTCGGTTGCATTGGAGTAAAGTCCCAAGCTGATTCTTGACTGCTTTTCCGGGATGCGAGTGGACATAGGCATCCGCCTGCGCGGGTGTGACAAATAAGACGGATGTGACGAAGAAAACGTCCTCAGTAGTAGGCTGGATCCCTGTGTTCCAGCCATCTGTGATCTTAGTCGAATGGTCCAACTCGTCGAATTGATGCGGCGGCGATATCGGGGCGTGTGTTACGGGTGGCCGAAAGAGGGGAGAATGAACGGTCAACCACCGCTGTCGCATGGCCGCTGTCTGGTGCCCAGTCCCATGAGTAGGAGCCAAAACCTATATTGATGTGTACGTTGGCCAGAACGAGATCAATCTTCTCCGGGTCATTCAATCTGGCGAGTGACAATGCTACTTCAAAAACGTTGGTGCTGTCCGCCATGACCAGGTCTTCAACCCCTTCAAAAGCGCCCCAGCCAGTACCGGTCCAGGGTTGGAAGTAGAGGCCGAAGAACCCGATGACCATCTGGTAGTCAGCGCCTATATCGCCGATGGGTTTGGGGGACAGGCTGTCAGTCTCGGTATCACCCGTGTTCTGATTCTGGTCAGTATCGAGAAAGAATACCACGTTTATGCCGGTTGCGGAATCGTTATAAACACCCCAGCCGTTGTGAGTCTCGACCCGGAACTGAATCTGCTGGTTGGTTGTTCGATACCAGACTCGGCTCAGGTTGCGTGGCATCATCGGCTCGTTGCCGTCCGTGATTGCCAGCCGCCACAGGTAATGCACGGTGACTGTGTCGGTCGATGCGGAGTTGCCTGTCAGATCGTAAGCAACAGCCAAAATAGTATGTTCCGAACCTATCTCTTGCCCGGAAGCATCCCAGACATATTCATACGGGGTGGTGGAATCTTCGCTATCGGGTATCAGATTGTCATCGACATAGAATTCGACATAGGCGATCTGGTCGTTATCCGTGGCACCCACTTGAATTGCGGTTAAGTTGTTTATCACGCTTCCGTCAAGCGGGGTCTGTATGGTTGCTACTGGTGAAGTCGTATCCGGGTAGGTGTAGAAATCCCAGACAAAAGTCTCGGCAAGATGATTACCGATCGTGTCCGTGATACTGGTAGCCAGCGTAACGGTGTACCACTCTAAAGTATCGAGCGGATTGTCAGGGTCAAAAGTCATACTGGTGTCAGTGCTGTTGATAACCCCTGAGACCGATGGACTAATCTGAAACGATGACAGAGACAGGGTAGACCGATCCATTGTTTCTGAGAAAACTACCGTGATGTTGGTGTTGACCCCGACCGACGTATTGCTGTCGGTTGGAGTGGTCTCAATTATGGTTGGCGGCAGGGTATCCAGATATGTTCTAAACTGCCAGACATACGGTGTGGCTAAATTGTTGCCGGCCGTATCCTGGGCTGAAGTGGCTACGGTGGCGGTATAGGTTACATTGGTATCAAGGCCGTCGGTCGGTGTAAAAGTAACAGTAGTTGCCGTAGCCGATGTAGACCCGGCTACCGAAGGTTCCAGTAACAGAACACCTTCAACCAGACTACCGGGATCCATCCTCTCCGAAAAGGTGACGCTGATCTCGCTACTCATGGCGACAGTTGTATCACTATCAGTTGGTGTTGTCGATACTACTGTTGGCCGGGTGGTGTCTTCTGGATCGACCGGGTTCGATCCACAGCCTCCACAACCAATGATACTGGCGGTCAGCATCAGGATTGATATTGATCTAAAAGCTATTTTCATATGTTACTTCAATTCACAATTATCCGAGAATATGATTTTGCCATCCATCGGCTCGGACATGTTAATCGCAAGAGTATCATAACGTTAGAGCGTTTCCCTGCAGGCTAATCGCTCCTGCGGTGATAATCTTTACTAATAGAGCAAAACCAGGGCCGAAATCTGTGCACTTTGTCATTGTGTTGACATTATGGTTGTACCAGTACTGTCCGGTAAGCACCGACAATGACGGTCTGATCGTTATGAGTTTCAATGGTCACCAGAGTATGCTCTGTCCCAGTAGCTACCGAGGTCCAGCTATTGGCGTCACCGGAGGTCAACAGTGTTCCTGAGCGACCGCAAACTACGTACTGGTGGCCGGTCCAGGCAATGGTGTTCAGATCTTCCTGCGGGCCAAGTTCATGTTCGGTCCAATGGACGGCATCGCTCGAAGTATGCACATATCCCTGACCGAGGCTGTCCAGGTTGCCAACCGTAACATATTGCGAACCGGTCCAAATGAGGCTCTCAATGATCGGTTCGGTATCAGCCGGATCAACCGGCGGCTTGGTCCAGTCAATACCGTTATCCGACGTATAAACGATATTGCGTGCGGCGGCCAGGTAACGGGTGCCGTCGTAGCAAACCGACTTGAGCAATACGCTGTCACCGACAAAGTGGCGGTTCCATGTCTCGCCGTCGGCTGATAGGAAAATCGCCCCATTTTGTCCGCACACTACAAAATTGCCACCACCCCAGGTGACATCGCTAAGGATAGCATCGTCAAAGATTTGAGTCCTGATCCAGGTGTCGGCATCGGCCGAGGTATATATGTCCAGCGGCGCTCCGAGGCCGCCCAAGGTTACGTATTTCTCGCCTGAAAACGCCAGTCTTTCAAATTGGGTTGATACCCGGCTGTGGGTTTCGCTCCAGCTTTCGCCATCAGGTGATCTCATAATCGTTCCGCGTGCTGTGACTGCGACATACTCAGATCCGTTCCATACAATTCCTGTTATACCGGCTCCCGAAGTTCGCACCGAGAGATCGTCGGCTTGCGAGCCACCCAGAATGTACCCACCGCCTCCGCCAACCAACAACTCACCGTTAAATGTTTCAGCGGCGGCAAGTGCAAATGGCGCTTCGGTAATGTGCTCCACAAAATCTGCCCCTCCAGTGGAGGAGAATACAAGCCCGTCGGGCATGCCGAGATGGTAATTGGTCCCTTCGCCGACCGCGACCAGTTCTGTTCCGGTCCAGCAGATGTCCCAGATATTCCAGGCCTCAAGGTTGCCCAGGGAGGACCAGTTGATACCATTGGTCGAATATCGAACACTGAGAGCCAGTGGCGGAGTCCACCCTGTAGAGTAATAGCGTGTCAAACCATAGAACAGGCTATCCGAGGCCGACAAGGCGACAAACTCTCGTCTCTCGACAAACGGTAGCGATGCCGGAGTCCACGTCAGCGCGTTTTCACTCACATAGCACTGTCCGTTACCAGCTCCGATCAGCCAGAGGTCGTTGGCGTAGTTGACGGCAAATACATCTTCGGCGATACCGGTATTGAGCGGGGACCATTCGATGCCGTCTCTGGACGAATAGACATTGCTTGAACTTCCTACTGCGATCAGTAGCGTATCGGAAGCGGCTACGCTGTACAAGTGCGAATGGGGATCAATACCGATCCAGGTCCAGATGATGCCGTCGGGTGAAGAAATCAGGGTCGCGTTCCAACCCACCGCGATAAACTGATCGCCGGTCCAGATTACATCAGTCAACGCGTCGTTTGGGCCATTCTCACGTTGTTCCGTCCAGTGGTGTCCATCGGTAGAGGTAAAAATGATTCCGCCGTCACCGACCGCGACAACCATTGTATCATTGGTTGTCATCGCGCGCACGGTGTTAGTGATCCCAGATTCGACTAGTCGCCACTCGGTGCTCGGGACAGGGTCACCGGGATCGGTGGGGTTGTCTCTGGTTGCACAGCCAGCAAGATAGATTACAGCCATCAGGAAAGGAACAAATAGAGCCTTCAGGTAAGGGCAATGTTTCATCAGGTGCGGTCTCCTCATATATCCTACAATATAAGTAGCGTTGTGGTCGCAATCAAATTGGATTGATCTTATACTGAGGTTTTCCTTTGCTCCAGGAGATTGACTTGGTTAGTTTGCCAGGCAATTGGAGAGAATAAGTTATGGGTCGAAATTCACGAGCACATTCCAGTAGAAGCCACCGGCACACCGATCTTGAGGCTGAAGTGTCAACGTATGATGAGGCTTTTCTGTTTGATCTGTTGGATAATCTAACTGAGCCGCCATTTCTGCTGATTCTGGATAATATTCAGGATCCCCACAATCTTGGTGCTTGTCTGCGAACGGCTGATGGAGCCGGGGTGCAGGCGGTGATTGCGCCAAAAGATCGTTCGGTGCGGATGACCAAAGCGGTCCGAACGGTCGCCTGTGGGGCGGCCGAGAGTGTCCCGTTTGTGCAGGTGACCAATCTGGCACGTTTGATGGACCAGCTCAAGGAGCGCGATATCTGGATCGTGGGTACCGACGACAGCGCTCGTCAAATGTTATACGAACTGGATCTGACCGGCCCGCTGGCGATTGTGATGGGTTCAGAGGGGAAAGGGTTGAGGCGACTGACCGCGCAGAAATGCGACTTTTTGGCCCGTCTGCCGATGGCTGGCAAGGTGGAAAGTCTGAACGTTTCGGTGGCTACCGGTGTTTGTCTTTTTGAAGCGGTCCGGCAAAGGTTAGGCACATCATCCTGAGGACAATACAGTTTTCTGTCGGACATAACAGGTCTCACAAGGAATATACTTGATGGCTCCAATTCTTATGGTCGGTACCGTGATTGTCAATCTGGCCTTAATCTTCTACTCAATTGGGATATTCATTGAGCAACACCGACATAAGATAACACAAAAAGCCCTGCTATTCTTGACCCTGGGGATTGCTTTTGATATTGTGGCAACCACTTGCATGATTATCGGCTCCACCAACTCGCCTTTTTCGCTCCATGGACTGTTAGGCTACTCATCGCTGATGGTTATGTTGATCGAAACCACACTCGCCTGGCGACACCGGCTCCGGGCAGGTGATGGGGAGGTTTCTTCTGGACTCCACCTATATTCCAGGATAGCCTATTTCTGGTGGGTGGCGGCCTTTGTCACTGGTGCTTTGATCGTCTTTTGTGGGTCGTAGCTGATGATTTGGGTTAAATATTGGAGAATCTTCTTTCTGTCGGCTAATCCGTTTGACATAATCGACTGATTGTGATATACTTTTCGTCTTGAAAAAGCGGCCCTTCGGGGTCGCGTTGAGTTTAGGCAATTCAATCTTGACCTGGAGGTTCATCGGTGAAGGAATTTTCGACCGAGAACATTCGTAACTTGAGTCTGGCTGGCCAACGTAGTTGTGGCAAGACCAGCTTGGCTGATACGCTTGCTTTTCATACTAAAGCTAACAATCGAATTGGCAACGTGAGTGACGGTAGTTCGTATTTTGATTATACTGATGCCGAAATAGCCAGACAATCAACACTTGGTACCAAGTTGTTGGCAACTACATGGAAAAACTGCAAACTTAATCTGCTGGACTGTCCTGGACACGCTGACTTTGTGGGTGATCTCCTGTCGGGCTTTGCTGTATCAGAAGCAGTCGGGGTAGTGCTTGATGCCATCGCAGGTGTCGAGGTAGGCACTCAATTGCAGTGGAAAATGATGCCTGAGCGTCTCGCGCGGTTCTTTATTGTCAATAAGATGGACAAGGATAATGTCAAGTGGAGGGGTGCACTGGAATCTATCCAGAATGCTTTTGGCAAGAATGCAGTACCTGTGCAATTGCCAATCGGTGAGGCCGGGGACTTCAAGGGATTGATTGATCTGGTTCACATGAAGGGCTATCTGTTTGAAGGTGGCAATGCGACCCCGACAGAAATTCCGGCCGATTTGAAAGATGAAGCTGAGAGTATGCGTGAAGCATTGATCGAGATGGCGGCCGAGGCTGACGATGCTCTGATGGAGAAGTTCTTTGATGCGGGTACGTTGGACGACACGCAATTGATCAAGGGGCTAAAGTCTGGTATTGCCAGGGGTACCCTCTATCCGGTTCTGTTTAGTTCAGCCGTGAAAGATATCGGGGCCGAACTCTTGCTTGATTTTGTCGAGAGTTTTCTCCCTGCGCCGAATCAGGTGGCCACTCCAGCCGCAGTCAAGACCGATACTGATGAGTCAGTGGATATTACGGTCGATCCTGCCGGTTCACCTTTGGCTTACATTTTTAAGATTGCGACCGAGGGACATCTTGGTGAGATGACTTGGTTTAAGGTTTGTTCCGGTACGATCAAGGCAGGCACCGAACTCTACAACGAGCAAACTCGCGCTACCGAACGTCTGGCCCAATTGTATACGCTTCAGGGTAAGAATCGTGTAGATGTTGTGTCGTTGGCGGCTGGTGATATTGGCGTGGCCGTGAAGCTCAAAAACACGCATATCGGTAACAGCCTGGGTGTCAAGGGGAAGGACGTAAGCATTGCTCCTATCGTTTTCCCGCGTCCGGTTATGGATATGGCCATTAAATCGAAAAATAAAGGTGATGAGGACAAGATTGCTTCCGGTTTAGCTAAGCTCCAAGGCGAAGACCCGACTTTTGAACTAATCTCCGATCCGGATTTGAGACAGCAGGTTCTATATGCCCAGGGATCAACGCATATTGAAGTGCTGATGGAAAAACTGCGGGCTCGTTATGGGGTCGAAGTTGATCTGGTTAAGCCGAAGATTCCGTATCGCGAAACAGTCAGAGCCAAAGCGGAAACCCAGTACAAACACAAGAAGCAAAGTGGTGGCCGCGGTCAGTACGGCCATGTACATATTCGGATCGAACCCAATGCGCGCGGTGCAGGTTTTGAGTTCGCCGACGAAATTAAGGGTGGCGTGATTCCTGGTAAGTTTGTCCCGGCTGTGGAAAAAGGTCTGGCGGAATCGATGCAGTCCGGCGGCCTGTGTGGAGCACCGGTGGTGGATGTTAAGGTGACCTTGTTCTTTGGTTCATACCACGACGTTGATTCCTCTGATATGGCGTTCAAGATCGCCGCAACAATGGCTTTCAGGGATGGTTTCCTGAAGTCCAAACCTGTGATTCTCGAACCGATTTTTAATCTGGAAGTTTTGGTTCCCGATGAATTCACAGGCGATGTGATGGGCGACTTGTCGTCTCGCCGAGGCAAGATTGCCGGTATGGAGCCGGAAGGTGGTTCTCAGCGCATTCGGGCCAGCGTACCTCAGTCGGAACTCTATCAGTATTCGGTTGATCTGCGTTCAATGACTCAGGGGCAGGGGTTCTATTCGGCCGTTTTCGATCGGTACGAACAGGTCCCAAGCGACACAGCCCAGAAAATCATTGCCGAGGCTAAAGCTGAGAAAGAAGCCGAGTCCTAATCTCATTATATCAATAGAATAGAGTAGTTACAGGCGGGTCGGTTTCGACCCGCCTTTTTCCTTGGACCATATAGATTTCAGGACAACAAAGTTATTGACAGATGAACAAATGGGCAGTAGTGTGAGGTGTGAAAAATGTTGTGCTGGAGAATTGGAAAACGTGGCTAAGCCGAAACTGACAGATCGACAGAGAAAGATTCTTGAGTATATCGAGAGTCTAATAATGGAGCGGGGGCACTCGCCAACTATTAGAGAGATCGGTGAGCGGTTTGGAATTAGTTCGACTAACGGAGTACGGACCCACCTAACTGCCTTGATCAAGAAAGGCTATCTCAAGAAGGCTGATCACATTTCTCGGGGCTTGGAACTTACTCGTCAGTTGCTCTCAAATATCAGTCGCGTTCCTTTGGTCGGTTCGGTACCGGCTGGTCAGCCGATTGATGCGATCGAAAATGTCGAGGGGGAAATTGCCCTGGATCTGTCATTTGTACCGAAAGGTGATGCGTTCTCGCTGACCGTTATGGGTGATTCGATGATTGATGCTGGAATTTATGATGGTGATGTGGTCGTTGTCCAGAAACAATCTGAAGCTATTAAGGGTGATATTGTGGTGGCGGTAATTGATGGTGAAGCAACCGTCAAGCGGTACTATCCTGAAGGGGAACGGGTTCGACTTCAACCAGAAAACGAAGATTTTGAACCGATTATTGTCGGTAGGGAATCTGGTGATTTCCGAATTGCCGGAAAAGTGGTGGGTCTTCTCAGAAGACTAAGTTGAAGGCATTCGGTTTAACCGGCAACTGGTGTTTTGAAGCGGTGCTGTGCCGCCGCTTTTTCTTCATGTTGTACCCGGCGATAGAATTCGCAGGATTGACATGAATTGCCATTGCAAAGGCAGGTACCAGCTATACGGTTATTAGTATTGATAGCCATCCAGCATACGCGTCCACCAGCTACGCCATCGTTGGTGCCATCATGGTTCATCGCCGTCGAGACCGGGCATTCACCCAGCTTGTCGACCATAAGACCGTTTTTCTCACGCCCACAGTTGTGGAATTCCCAACAATTGAGTTTTCGATGTGAGTTATTGTCCACAGATTTCAGTCCTTTATAACTTTAAGTACGGGAGCAAAACGAGGATCAGATTGCATCTTTTGCTGTTCTGTCTCACTGGTATATTTAAGGAATTTGTCATAACTTTTTCCAACCTGTTTGAAATCACCAGTCCGATAGTAGCACATCATCAGATGACTGTGGATGGTCGGGTTCTCTGAGTCAATCGAACGAGCATCTTTGAAATGCTTTATAGCTTTCTTGAAATAGCCCTGGTTGTAGCGAGCCTTACCAAGACCGAGATAGCCATCCAGATTGCGTTTGTTCAACCGTACGACCATATCGAAGTCGGCGATGGCCGCGATTTCTTCGCTTCGCGACAGATATAGATTTCCACGACCGAGGAAAACCGGGATTGACTTTGGATTAAGCGCCAGTGCTTTGTTGTAGGCTGAGAGAGACCGATTGAAGTCATTGCGAGAGCTGTATATTTCAGCGGCACGCACGTAGTCGTCGTAGGACGATTTTGAGTCTCGGTTCTGTTGATACGCCTTAGCTCGCATGAGGTAGGCCTCAGCATAACTCGGATTTAACTTGATAGCATCGGTGAAGCTGGCGATCGCAGTTGTAGTCTCGCCCCGGTCAAGGGCTTGATTGCCCTGATTGAACGGTTTTTGTTCGGGGGGGGGCGTTGCTTTAGCTACCGAAACGTTAGGGGTCAAAATCACCTGGAGCGTCTTGGTCTTTCCAGTCTTGAGATCAACCGAACCTCGATAAGATTGATAGCCGTCCTTGGATACCGTATATTTGTGAATACCCGGTTTCAATCTCGGGTAGGTCAAATTTCCTGCGCCTAGAGTCGAGCCATCAATCGTTAATTTGGCACCCTCGACATTTGCCTCAAGAGCCAGCTTGGCCCATCGGGAACCGCTGGTCGCGGTCTTCTTGGGCGTTGTCTTAGGTTTGGCCGGGGGCGGTGTTGGTTTGGCTGTTGGGGTTGGACTATCAGGTGTGACTTCGGCTGTCTGAGCGATTGGTTCCGAGGTACCTTCCCAATTGGTCGCTTGGTCTTCAAACTGTTCGGGGCGCAGTGTGATGGTCGTGATCCGGTCGGCAACAATGGTGGCGTAGTCGGTCGCTATGACCTGACCATCATACCGGAATTCAATTTTGTAAGTGCCAGCGTCCAGCGGGTCGGTTTTGAAAAAGCCCTGTCCGTTGCTTTCGTATGATTTCCCCAGTTCAGGAAAATGGATTTCGGTGCCGGTGATGAAGGGGCGGTCATCGTCACCCAGAACCAGACCGACAATTTGCCCAGCACCCGTATCAGCATCCGAACTGAGCATGGCGCCCAGCACAAAAATCAGGATTGCCGCCAGGGGGACAACAATTCCGAGAATTAGTTTATTGCTAAATTTCTTATGGCGCAACATGTACTCGCGATTATTGACAGTCATACTGTCGCCTTCATGGAGTTCCTGGCCACCGGATATTTTGATGTACTCACGAGCAAAATAGGCTACTCCACGCACGCGTCCTGACATTTTCGGTCGTTCGCCGGATAGCTCGATTTCCGGTTGTGTTGGTGTCGGTTTTGGTGTTGAGGTTTTGGGGGCGGTTGTGTTTTTCTGTTTGGAAGGCGGGACAATCGGCTCATTATCAAAACCGGTTTTCGGTTTTGTCTGGGGGGAGGGAGACTCGACTTGATCAACCGGGACTTCATCAATGCTCTTGAGTAACCGCTGTTTTTCTTCAGCAGTCAGGTAGTTATTGTTTGGTGTTTCCCCCTGCATTTTTTGTGAGATCTCCTGAAGTCTCTCATCAGTGAGTTTCCCCAGTCCCTGTTTTGTTGTTAGGTCTTGGATTGTATCCTGCATTGTTTCTGTCGCTGGTTTCAGATCCGAGTCGAACTGCTTGTCTGTTGGAAGTGGGGGATTGGTATCACCAATAGACGATGTCATCACTGGGTCCGGCAGGACACATTCACCGGTATCTAACGCTTCAGCTTCCATCAGGTCGGCTGGCGTTTCGATACCGAGATCATCGGAGTTGGATTTGTTGAATCCGCCCACGAGATCTGAGTCTTGGTCGTGAGCCTCGGTTACCACAAAATCAAGATCGTTATCATCAGTTTTCTCGGATGGCCTTGGGTTCGCATGCGGATCCGGGGTTGAGGCTGACTTTACGGTCTGATTCGGGTGAGTTGCCTCATTGTGCGTTTTGGACGTTTCAATCAATGGTCACTTGTCCTGTGTAGAGTTAACTTACTGTACTTAAACAATATCGGTTGAGGAGAGGAATTTCTTGAATGAAACTATAGGTTCAATCGTCTCTGAATGAGATCGCTAATATAGCGAAATTGCCCTTGAAATCTGGCTTGACAGAGGGGCGTTGGTACGGCTATATTGGCGCTCTGTAATAGTTAAGAGAAGGTTAGCTTCTTGTCGGTTACTCTCCAGGAGGATGAGTTTGATGTTCAAATTTGATAGTCGTCTGGTATTTATTATCTCGGTCATTGGTCTGTTGATGGTTGCACTTAGTTGTAGCCAGACGGATGATGTTACGGCAACCAAATCGGTCACGAAAGTTTGGCTGACCGCCGAGCGCCTGCCTAGTGCGGCAGTGGGTATGATTTACGAATTGTGGGCGTCGAAGGTCGATCCCAGAACCCTGGCTGATCCATCTGATGCGCAGTCTCTTGGACGGTTCTCGTATATCAATTCGGATACATTGGTGGCCTTTACAAATGATTCCGGTGAAATTCGCGCCGACAGCAACCTCTTCAGGCTTGATGGCGACCTTTTTGACTACGAATACCTGTTTGTGGCGGCTCAGAATCTGGATTCGGTTGATGAGTTTCCGGGACCAGTCATGCTTCTGAACCCAATCGCCGGTAACAGCGATACGTTGCGTCTGTATTTCCCCAAGCATGACTCACTATTTGACGCCACTATCCGCTGTAATTTCGAAACCCCCACGGACGGCCACTCAGGTGCCGATGGGTTTGGTCTTTGGTTCTCAGCATACAATTTCATTCAGAAGCAGATCGATGATACTCTCGGAGTTGATATCAGCTATGTTGATTCGACCATCTATCCGATCTACGATGCCGACAGCAATATCCTCAACTTGGCCACTCTCTATGCCGAGTACGCTGATTCGGTCTGGGCAGAGTTTGATACAATACTGCTGGACTTTGGTCGAGACACCCTTGCTTTAGGTGTGACGCAAACCGAGGCCCCCCTTTCGACCGGACATCTTCATTATGGTGCCAAACGACATATTATTTATCGCGCAGATTCAACGCAGATACCTCGCACAATCAAGAGTTATACGATTGAATGGGATACTGTCCCTCGCTATGTAAATCTGGACATTTTCACTCAGGCTCTATATGAGTTACCGGATCTCAGCATGTACGGATGGGAATACAAAGGTTGGGTAGTTTCGGATGAGATCTACCCGACGGCGATAGGTGAATTCACGCCACCGGCTTGGGATTTCATTTCCGGAGAGCTAATTATACCGGGCTACCAGGGTGGATTGATATCGACTGGTACATTCACCGATGTCACCAAGGCTGATAATTCCAATCCGTTCACGCGCGAGATTTGGTGGGAAGTGGACAGCGTCGTAGTGGACACCGTAGCAGGGGACACCACGATATTCCGTGACTCGGTGCTCAAACGGCCGAATCTGCCGGGCGAGGATTTCCTTGACGGAGCGGCTTTGTCAGCCGCTACCGGAGGTGTCATCTCCAGCTCTTTAGATTTGTTCCCTGTTGGCGACATGTCTGACAAGGCCTCTGTGTTTGTAACCATAGAGCCAACCAACCGGTTTTCGGATAGTACCAATTTCCCGCTGATCGCATTCAGTTTCCGCTTCCCTTCTTCGCATAATTTTGGTTATCCTTACTACTGGCCGCTGATCAACTGGACTGGCACGGCAAGTGGTGCCAACGGATTTCCGAAGATTACGGCTAGGATTCAGCGTTTGTAGCTTTTTCAGGAGCGTATAGCTAAGAATATAGAGCCGGCATCATTATTGTTGCTGGCTCTTTTCATTGTTCAGCTCTCGGTTCATTGTTTTCCTACTCTCAGGCACGAACTCAGGGGACTGTTGATAATAAACACTATCTATAGAGTTGTGTTGGATCCTTATCCCACCGAAACGGGATTGGAACCTGATACGTAAGCGCATGTTAGACAAAGGCGACAGGTCTCATGCGAGTATGCATTCACATGCCTATTTGGTCGTCAGACTGCCAATCAGGATAGGAGTAAACCTGAATGTGGTTGGTTATTTAGAGCGGTACGGGCCCCATTTACCGGTTGTCATATATGCCCTTACGTGTTATATTTCAAGTGCCTATTTAGATTTATGAAGTAACAGATGCTTTGGCACGTTGCTTGCGTGAACAAAAGTGTATGTTAGGTTGTTACTAAATTAGGGAGTGGTGCGTGCTGGAACTCCAGCCACCTGACGTAAGAGTCGGGCATCCCCCCTCCACCACTCCCTACCTAATTTTCATATACCCACATTCCGGTTATTTTCTCGCTGATTTGTCCGATAATCTTCTGATGAAAGCTTTTTGAGGAGATGACGTGACTTCTAGCAGATTTGGAATAATCTCCAGATTGGGCAATCTCATCATTGTCCAAGTACTCTTCATTTTTACCGCTTTGGCCCTGATTCTATTTGTGCCCAAGAGTGATAACGATTTAGATGGTCGCATAGCCAGTCTGGAAGGAAAATTGATCGAGATTGGACGCCATACAGCTGGCTCTGTTAGTTTTGATCAGTTTCCAGTTGAGGCAGAGGACTATCCGTACGAGAATCTCGATCTGCTTCTTGACAGCTTGAAGCTGGTTGATCAGGCGGCCATCATCCGGGTGTGTGGCAATCATAACTTGGAAATCAAGTATGCCTATAGCCAATCTGATGCGTCTACAGATGAATTTGTTGATGATCGAGATATCTCCAGTTACAGCAGTTATCCGATGCTTCGGTTGATGGCTTCATCAGCAGACGAGCTATCGTCTCAAGTGGTGATGGATACTGATGATCTGGTGTACTACCAGCGACTGGCGGTAGATAGTGCTGGTATGCCAATTCTGCTGGTGATCGCGGTTAAACACGGTCTCACGGTGTCATCTCAGTCCTATCTACAGGATGCGGTTTTGTTTCTGTTTCTCTGTTCGACGCTGGTTTCGCTTCTTACCGTTTGGTTCCTGCTCAATAAATTCAAACTGCCGCTTGATCGGATTATCGCCGGATTTGAAGAAACCGCTGATGGTAAACTCCATAATCTTAACGAGCTAACGACCGATCTCCAACTGGGGAAACTTACCTGCGCCTACAATGCTATGACCCTGAAACTGTGGGATAATCGAAAACAACTCGATGATTACTGCACCCGTCTGGGACAGGCCAATGTTGAATTACGGGAATCAAAGTCGTTTCTTATGACTTTGGTCGACAGCACACCCCTGAGTATTATTGTCACCAACTTAGACGGTGAGATTCTTATGATTAACCAGAAAGCAGGAGATGTTTTTGGTTATAAGACCGACGAGATAGCTGGGCGGCCCCTTTCAACATTGATAAGCGAAGATTCGGTCCAGAGCGTATCGGATACGGCAATAGGAGATCAGTTAAACTTTGAAGCTATCTGTCGTTGTCACGATGGAACAGAATTCCCCGGTTATATTATTTCGAGTCATGTGGCGGCCGAAGGCGATCGCCCAAGCGTTCGACTGTACGTCTGTCGGAATATCACCGACAGCAAGGATTTTCAGAAAATGATGATTCGTCTTGACCGGTATTACAGCCGAGGCGAAATGGCCAGTGATATTGCTCATGAGATCAATAACTATCTGGCGGTGCTTCTTGGCAATGTAGAGCTGATGCCTATGTATCTTAAAAATGGCAAAATGGATAAGGTCGAGAAGAAGTTGGAAGTTATGAAGAATGCGCTGGAGAGTATAGCTCGCTTCTCTGATGGGCTTCTTGACAGTGGTGTGGATGTGGTCAGACTGGAGCTGGCACCGATTAACCAGATTGTCGAAAACGTAATCGCTTTCTTAAAGCCGCAGAACAAATTTGATGTTGTCGATGTTGATAAAGAATTATCTGCCGAGATATCGGTGCTACGTGTGGACTCTGGTCAGATTCAGCAACTGCTGGTCAACCTGATATACAATGCGGCTGAGGCTGTAAGTGCTAATGAAGGTGAAAAGCATATTCAGGTTGTTACATCGCCAGCCGAATTCGATGGTACCCCCGGGGTACAGATCAGGGTGTGCGACAACGGTCCGGGCGTAGTCAAGAACAAAGAAAAACTGCTATTCAATACCCGTTTTACCACTAAAGAGCGGGGACATGGCATCGGTTTAATCACCTGCCAACGCATAGTTGACAACCACAGTGGCAACATTACGTATGAGGCACAGGATGGGGCTGTTTTTTCGGTATTCCTGCCCGAAGTGAAGGAAACTGAGGAACCGGTAGAAACGTACTCTGACGCAACCGGTCAACCGGTGTAAACACAGATTCCCGTACGCTTGCTTTTTGTTGCTCATCGGTAAGGCTGTCGCTAGCTTAAATGCTGTGAAAGTAGATTCCAACAATCGCCCCGGACGTTTTGATCAACGTTATCTCAGTGCCCTTGCGATAGCTTTGGCTCTGGCGATTTTTCTTATAACATGGTTTTCGATCCGACAGAGCCGGTCGGACAGTTTCAAACTGCTTGCCGAACAAGGTCGGACTTTCACCGAATCTCTGGCGCAAGCCTCGGAAAACGCTGTTACCTCCGAGATATTTTACGACTACCTGGTTCGAGCCAGGTACTCCGATCTCATTATTACCCTCATGGATATGCGGCTGGAGAACCTTGATGAACAAGGGTGGGCTTCGTTTGCATTCAGTCACGATTTGGTGGGTGTATATATCTATGACACGTCAGGCGAACTTGTCGACGGTGTGACAGCACGAGGTGGGAGCTACGGTCCGCCTGACTACATTGAGGCGGAAGTTGATTCGTTATTGGCCAATCCTGAGGAGCGCTTTGTGTTGTTGCTTGATGGGGGACATGAGCCGGGCGAGAGGCACCACTACTACCTGGAACTAAGTAGCCGCATGGACCAGGTGGTAGTTCTTGTAACTGATGCGCTCGCCTACCGTGAAGCTATCAGCGAAACCGGCATGGATCATTTGGCCGATGTTATGGCACGCGAACCAGGGGTGGAATATATCGTCTATCAGACGACCGATGGTATGGTATTCTCATCGGGATTGAGCGGTGCTCTCCCCGCTGTTACCGATGAGCCATATCTAATCGCCGCTCTTGATGCTGACAGCATTGTTGA
This sequence comes from Candidatus Zixiibacteriota bacterium, assembly GCA_021163775.1. GTDB lineage: Bacteria > Zixibacteria > MSB-5A5 > GN15 > FEB-12 > JAGGTI01. The sequence continues at coordinate 1,347 of JAGGTI010000115.1, read as the reverse complement.
ACGCATTTACGATTATCAGGGACGACGAGTGCTGGAACTGGTACGGCCGTTTTCTACGGCTCTGCATCCGTTTGGGCTTTTTCGTGTTGGCTTGTCGTTGGAACGCTACTATGCTGTGAGCAGTGGGTTTGATCAACAGTTAGTGATTTTGTCCGGAGTGTTGCTGTTGCTCCTGATGGTCGCTTTAGCTTACCTGAGAAGCCGACGCAAGCGCTGGGAAATGGTGGAGCGGTTTGAACAGGAAACGCGTCGGAAGGAACGCCTCTCCGAAATGGGTGACCTTGCGGCCGGAGTGGCACATGAGATACGCAATCCGCTCAATACTATCTCAATCGCCGCACAGAGACTGGCGCGGGAGTTTAAGCCACAGGCCGACCAGGACAAATACGATTCGTTCACCAGTCGCATACGCACCGAAACCAAACGCCTCAACGAGATTATCACCCGATTTTTGGCTTTGGCACGTGAGGAAAAGCATAAGCGTGTGACAGTGGAATTAAACCGGTTGCTGAATGAGGTCGGTGATCTGTTACAGGTCGAAGGCGACCGGTTAGGTATTTCTGTCCAGATCAAAGCGGAACCCAATCTGAAAGTTCTGGCTGATACGGACAGGCTCAAAGAGATGTTCCTTAACCTGTTTAACAACAGCAAAGAGGCTCTGGCGGGTCAGCCGGGTAGTCTTGAGATAAATGCCAGCCGCTCAGACGACTGGATTCAAATCACGGTTACTGACAACGGACCGGGTATCCCGAGTGAATTGCACGATAAGGTCTTTGCGCCGTACTACACGACCAAAGAAGCGGGTACCGGCCTTGGTCTGCCGACCGTACAGCGGATAGTGACTGACTTTGGGGGAGAGGTGGAGTTAGATTCCAGACTTGGCTCTGGTACCCGATTTACGATCAGGCTACCGGCAAGCTGATTATTCTGTAGAAGTCCACTTTAGGGTTTGCTGAATAAAGTCTAAGTCTTTATCTGTTAATAGATAGATATGTTTGTGTTGTATTGTTTTTGGTGAATGGGTTTTGTTGTAAATGGCCCCAAAAGCTTGCAGATACAATGTCAGGTTGCAGGCAACCGTGACCCACGAATCTACTTAGCATCCTTTTTCTGTCACATCCGCACAGGCGGATGCCCATGTCCACTCGCATCCCACCAAAGATATAATCGTGTTTTTGAAAAAAGAGTTCCATCCGAGGTTGCGTGGTGTCGGGTGACCCTGCCCGACACCCGGTTAACAGACAAGAACTGTCAGGCAGAGTCGCCTGACAGCACAAGATGAGAGTTTCAATCGAGGTTTTGGTTTATTGTGTGGATTGATTGTTTCTGCGATGATTTGTGGTCATA
>JAGGTI010000079.1 GCA_021163775.1 Candidatus Zixiibacteriota bacterium | reverse complement strand
TGTAACGCAAGGTCGCGCTCTGTCAGCATCAGTGTTTCCGCCTGTTTGCGCTCGGTGATTTCCTGTCGAAGCTTGGTGGTACGCTCTTCTACAAGCTCCTCAAGGTGTCCGTGATACTGCTTCAGTTCCTCTTCCGCCCGCTTGTGCTCGGTGATATCGTTGGTCAGAATCACCACCCTGTCAACCTGACCGCTCGCGTCCTCGATAGCATAGAACGTGTGGGATACCCAGCGCGGATCACCTGACTGATGATCACTCACATGAATTTCTGGTATGTGAAGCAGACCACCCTCGCGATAGACCTTCACCACCTCCGACTGCCACTTGCCCAGATAGGCGTCTTTGCGATCCAATCTCAATTTATCCTGACTAGCGGCCATATACTCACAAATTGTTTCTTCAGGAATCTCCCAAATATCCCGCCACGCCTGGTTGACGGACAACAGTTTACCATACCGATTGCGCACTGAGATTCCCAAGGGCGAATTCTCAATAACCGCCCGATTAAATCGCTCGCTCTCTCTGAGCGCTTCCTCAGCCAGTTTTCGGTCGGTGATATCTACCGCGTAGATTGCTATCGCTTCCACTCTGCCTTGGACATCTGAAACAGGATATAATCGTATATCGAGCCAAGTCCCCTCATGCTCTTCAACATACTCCACAGGTTTACCGGATTCGATGACTTCCAGCTCTTTTTCTTTTCTGGACTCAACCAAAGGTGCCGGGATAGAATCGTGAATACATGTACCAATAAGTTCCTCTACAGACCGGCCCAACCTCTCGGCCATTGCTTCGTTGAGAGTCAGCAGGATACCCTGAGTGTCTATCAGAAAGAGGGGCTGATTCGGGGCATTGAGCAGGGCGCTCATAGTCTTGCCGCTCTGCTTGAGAGCGTCTGTTGCCAGCTTGCGCTCCGTGATGTCAATCTCTACGCCATCAAAGTGAGTTACCTTGCCGTTTTTGTCATAAACGGCATGGGCATTAAAAGTAATCCAGAAATAGGAACCGTCTTTTTTCCTCATCTGAACTTCATAATCGTAAATCTCCTTTTTTTTGCGAAGGATACTAACAATTTTGTCGCGTTCTGATGGATCACGAAATGAATCCCGATCTGGAAGCGCCAGGTACTCTTCAACGTTGTCACAACCATACATACGAACCAGGGCTGGGTTGGCGGAAACCACTTTCCCCTTCCCTTTTGTGGATGCCTGAAAAACTCCCACCGGAATGCTATCTAAAAGATTGCGATATTTTTCCTCTGACTCATCGAGTGACTCCTGGGCTTCCTTGCGAGTTGTGATGTCAACTAAGGTACCCAATATTACAAGTTTTCCGCCAATCTTAATTGTTTCAGCAGAGTAGTCGATCCATATAGATTCCCCTGATCTTTTCTGGCAATGTATCTCATAACGGTGCTTAACCGCCTCACCCCGCATGCGGGCCATAGCCCTCTGCTTTACTCTTTCTCTCATATCGGGATGCACAACATCCCAAGGCGACATTTTCTTGAGTTCTTTAGATGAATAGCCGGTTATTTCTGTCACCATTGGATTGGTAAACACAAAGTAAGGATCCTGAGAGATAAAGACACCTATCGGAGCTTCTTGTACAAGTTGCTTCCAAGCCACATTAGGTACTGGAACATCCCCCACCGCAACAGTCTCACCCTCAAATTTGGCGACCCGCTTTTTCAACTGATTGAGTTCGCGAAGAAGATCTTCTTTTGACCTGCTTTTATCTGTCATAATTACTTCTCTATGGCCACCAGCCAACTTTGAGTATCGGAAAGAATCAGGCGAACAAGGCACGGAGACTAACCGCGCATCCTGATTCAGCTCAACTGGGCGACACTTGCCCTTAAGACAATATCGGCTGTTTGCCGTGGATACACAAGGCAGATAAGCAACGAAACCACAGGGGGTTGACAGATTTGGATTCAGGTGGCGTTAATCGTCGATCAGGCCGGAGGGACCAAACATCCGGGCGAATTCGCTCAGCAGTTCGGGATCGAAAGCGCCCTCCTCGGCGAACATCTCTTTGAGAGCAGGATATGAGTCAATCGCATGGCGGTAGGCTTTTTCGGTCGTCATGGCGTCAAATGCATCGGCAATAGCTGTGATCCTGCCAAAGAGGTGGATATCATTGCGGCCGAGGCCATGTGGATAACCCGAACCATTCATCCGTTCATGGTGCTGGATGATGGGGTAGTAGGACTCAGGCGCCAGCAGATTGCTTTTCTGTAGCAGTTCACAACCCCACTGCGGATGTCGCTTGATCAGGAACAGCTCGTCAGGGGTCAACGGCTCAATCTTGTTGAGGACAGGCTCTCCCACTCTGGTCTTGCCTATGTCGTGAAGCAACGCACCGGTACCGAGAGCCTCAAGTTCGCTCGGATTTCTGATCCCAATAAATTGCGCCAGGGCCAAAGACAAGGTGCAGACATTGACTGAATGAGTATAGGTCGTGTAGTCAAACGCCATGATTTGCAAAAGACAAGAGATAGCCGAGTCACTGGAGAGAATGAAACTGACCGTCGACTCAATCAACTCCTGCCCACGCCGGACATTTTCCACAAGGGATGGTTTAGCAAACAAATCCTTAACCAGAAATTTGGCGCTGTCATAGACAATGCTTCCTCGAACGCTCTCCTGGATACTCGAATCCTGAACAATGTCCGGCAGGTTGCACTCCAGATAATGTTGATAACTCTGACGACTGTCTGTCGATACGAACAACCGCGTAGTATTGTTCTCCAGCAACATCCGGCGCGTCTTTTCCGTAAATGGCAGACGCGCAGAACGATACAGAATAAACTCGGGACCCTGTTCGATGTATAAATCGAAGTCAAGGATCGCATCGAGACGAAGCGAATCGAGAAATATCGCGAAAAATTGTTGTTCTGTAGCAGGCGCACTAGAATCTAAGGACATTGTCTACTCCCTTAGGTATTGTCGGCCAAGGTGACTATTTTCTAAACCAGTTAACACGTTGTTCTGATCTGGCTGTGCCACGCGACTGTCGAGGAACGTACTATTGGAGAATATAGCGGTGCAGGGACTTGAACCCCGGACACGCGGATTATGATTCCGCTGCTCTAACCAACTGAGCTACACCGCCATTTCATCAAACTTGCGGGAGCGATGAATCTAATAAAATGCGCCGCTTAGTCAAGCGGATATTCGATCTCACCCAAACCACCCTATCGGCAAGATTCCTATCTCCCAATACTGTACTGGCAAAACAACAGGTTCCGACATCAATCGGGATTAAGTTGGCACGAGCCGCCCGATCGGAAGTCAGCCGAAGGAGAAGCGGGCCAAAGCTCGTGCCTAGAACAAAGAGGTGGCCTGCCCTGGCCACCTCTCTAAACGGTAAAGGAGTCCTCCCTCACAAAGAACTCCTTAACCCCATCTCTTAAATACCCTTCACCGCCATACTGCGTATATTTAAGAGTAACTAACTGCACCCGTATTATATACAATATCTATGCCAACTCGGGATTCTCGACTCGTTCACCCGCCTAATCCGTTGCCTCCATACGCCATACAAGCAACATGACGTTGTCATGACAGTAGATCAACCATGCTTTTCCCGCAATCTCTGCGCTATATACTACTACACCAAAACGTCATACGTTCCATCTCATTGTATATCAACACGATGAGAGGCGCATCCCCTGCGTTTCAATAACACGAATTTCGCCCAATTATTGTGCGTTTATCGACATATTCTGCGCCGACAGCATATATTCCACAGTATCAGACACAAGAAAGGCCGGTACCCGAGGTGGACACCGGCCAGTCTATCAACTTGAATACCAATTATGGCGCGCTAGATACCGGCAGAAACGGTAACAACCACGCGTGCCGAGTCAAGGGTGTACTCAGCCAATAAGCTCGAGTGACCATAGAAATGGAACTGGCCGCTTTCAGCCAGTGTTTTCAGGGTGGTCACATTCTGTATTAATCCGAGAGATTCGGCGTAGGTAATATGGTTCGGCCCTACCGCTATCACGACATCCTCAAGAATCGGAGTCGCGTTAGCATCTACTTCACCCAGTGACATCCACTCCGGTTCACCAATGTCATCTATCCACACATTGAAAGTGGTGGCGGCCGAAGCGTTGTTCGTAATCCACAGTTCCACTCCGATAACATCAACATCCTTGATCTTATCCTTGTGGTCTTCCCAATCCGAATCGGTGCTGAGATCGACCGCATAATGATATAGCCCGGTGAAAGTGGAGAAGTCTTCACCATTAATGAAAATCGTAACTACAAAAGTCCCGGACACGAGACATCCGGTCAGGAGGAGCAAGATCCCAAGCAGAGACATTGCCGCCAGTTTTTCTTTAATTAGTCTCATGGGGTACTTCCTAATTTCCGCCAAAGTTAATATTTATGCCAACAAGCAGTGTTACTGATTTTTTGGATGCGCCGCCTTCGGAAGGAATGACATGGAGTTGACCGCGCGCATCAAGCTCGAACTGAGGAGAGAGACCGATCGCAAGTCCCAGCCCACCTGAGAAACCCAATTTGGTTTCGCTCTCCTGGAGATTTTCGGTGTCGTCGTTGCTCGTCTTGTAGAATCCGACACCACCCATGAACACAGGTTTCAGTCCAACAGCGCCCGGCGTGGCACCCAACACGAAGTTGAGCCCATACATTGTAAGTTTGGATCCATCAATGCCCAGGTCAAGACTTGTGTGACCATCAATCTCAAATGGGTCAGGGGCACCGTATTTGGTGAAGGCCAGAGTCGGTTCCAACACGCCGAACCCGCCCAGTGACCAGCGCCCGCGAAGGGCAAAAACCGTACCATTACCCTGATCGTCCTGGACGATTGGATAGGTCAAGCCGCCGGAGGCGCCCACGCCGAACGTCACACCTCCCTGGGCTTGGGTCGTTGTCGCCGCCATCAGGATTAGCAGACTGACCGCAATAAGTCCTTTTTTCATATGCTACTCTCCTGTTTTGGAATTCTTTAGATCGTCTAATATATAGATTGAAGATATTACCCGGAGAGCTGAGTGTCAACCCTATTCACAGTTGTGTTTTCGTGGGCGGCAGATTTTGTGGGTGGCAGACACCCTCGTCTGCTCCAGAACCTCGTGGCACACGGGGGGCGTACACCACGCACAAAACCAAATAGGACATTTCTATTTTGCCTTGACAGCGCACGAAAAAGCGCTTGACAAAATTCGGTTTCCGGTTATAATAGTCAGCCTTAACTAAACAAAAATGTATTGTTTATTAAACTTTGCTTACGCAGGATTGACCTTTGGAACTGAAGATCGGACAGAAAACCAAAACACTTAGATTGGCTTCGGACCTGACCCAGACCGAACTGGCTGATCGCGCCAACTTGACCAAGGGGTTCATCTCTCAATTTGAGAACGACCAGTGTTCGATTTCGGTTGACTCTCTGGCTGATATTCTGGACGCTCTCGGGGTCAGTATGCGTGATTTTTTCAGCGATTATATTGAAGTCGATGTCGTTTTCTCTCCCGCGAACAGGATTTCGGTCGACAGCAAGGGTGCCAGTAAATTCGAACTCTTAGTTCCCGGCTCGACCAATAACGAGATGGATCCAATTATGGTCGAATTGATACCCGGAGAAGAACTGGAACGGTTCGCCCCACATCCGGGAGAACAATTCGGCTACGTGCTCAAGGGCACCGTCACGCTGGTTTTGGGTAAAAAAGAATACCGGGTACCGAGTGGCCATTGTTTCTATTTTCAGGCCAACCGTCCCAGCCAAATAAAGAACACAAATAGCAGTGTAACCAAACTGCTTTGGATAACAACTCCCCCACAGATGTAAGATTTCTGGAGATATCGGCATGAAAATTCTTGGACGCCACCTGATCGCCGAATACACAAAGTGTAACGGTGACAAACTAGACAACCTGGAACACATCAAACACAGTTTGCTCGAAGCAGTGCGTCGATCCGGCGCTACTATTGTCAATTCGGTTTTTCATCGCTATGCGCCTCAGGGTGTCTCTGGTGTGGTAGTAATTGCCGAATCACACATGTCAATACACACCTGGCCAGAGTATAATTACGCCGCAGTTGATTTCTTCACCTGTGGACAAACCGTTGATCCCTACCTGGCCAACGAGTATCTCAAGAAATCACTGGGGAGTACCAAAGCGACCGTGACCGAAATACCGCGCGGGATACCATCAATCTCACAAGAAATCCTTGACCACAAACCAACCGGCTCGGATCAGTCGGATAAAACGGCATCTGCCATCAGCTGAAGAAGGTGCTATTATGACCATTTCTTTGGCTTTCTCGCAGGTCAGACAGTCGGCAATGCTTCGCGGTGTTGACGCTAACCTGATTCATGACCTGTTCGAGCGCAAACAGGCAGAATCCCCGTTACTGCTATTGTCCCGTTCGGAAATCCGGCGTAACTACCGCACTCTCAGTCAGGCACTTCCACGGGCAACCATACACTATGCTGTGAAGGCTAACAATCACCCAACTTTCCTCGATGAATTACACAGCGAAGGTTGTCGGTTCGAGGTCTGCTCGGCGCAGGAGATTGATGCGACCGTTCGGGCTGGAGCCGATATCAACTCGACAATACACAGCCATCCGATCAAATCAGAGCGCGAGTTTGATCAGGCCGTAGCGGCTGGAATACGAGTCTTTGTGGTCGACAATATCGACGAGATTAACAAACTGGCCAGGTACCAGGACATCTCACTGAAGATTATGATTCGCTACCGGATCAACACCAATACCAAAGCGGTGGTTGATCTCCAATACAAGTTCGGATGCACCACTGACCAGGTTTCAGTTCTGGCTGAAGCGATCAAGCAAACCGGACACGAAGTATACGGGCTTTGTTTCCATATTGGTTCTCAGTGTATTTTCTCAGAGAACTACGTCCGGGCCATTAAAACCGCCAGTAAACTTATCACCAAACTTGAAGGCTCAGGGTTTAATATCAGGTTGCTGGACATTGGTGGTGGGTTCCCGGTTGAGTATATCGATCCAATCATGCCGATTGATAAGTTCTGCGAGCCGATCGCAAAAGCACTTGACAATCATATAAGACCGGAGATAGAAATCATCTGTGAGCCGGGAAGGTTTATCGCGGCCAGTCCGGTCACACTGGTCTGCTCAGTGATCGGCAAAGCGGTGCGCGATGGCAAAGTCTGGTATTATCTGGACGATGGCCTGTATTCGACTTTCAGCGGTATCGTCTACGATCAGTGCCAGTATCCGGTCATTACTGACCGCACCGGCCAAGGCAAACTCTCGGTACTGGCCGGACCAACCTGTGATTCGTTTGATGTCATGTACGATGGCTTGATGATCCCGGAACATTCGATCGGTGACAAAGTCGTCTTTCCACTCACCGGCGCATACTGTACGGTATCCGGATCCGAATTCAATTCGTTGAAACGTCCAGACTATATGATTATTGACTAAGGTCGCCCTATGAACAAGAAACCGTCTATCAGCGATAAATATATTAAAGAAGAAGGCATGGCTGACCTCTGGAATGTCTGGTATTCCGAACTGCACAACGGCACTTCCGGGCTCACACTAAAGATCAACCGGGTGGTGGAGTCGCTCGAATCCGAATTCCAACGGATTGATGTCGTCGAGAACGATGATTTCGGAAAGCTACTGGTGCTCTACGGCTCGCTCATGGTCTGCGACAACGACAACAACGCCTACAACGAGATGATCGCCCACGTGCCGCTCTTCTGCCATCCCGATCCCAAACAGGTGCTGATCATCGGCGGCGGCGACTGCGGCGCGCTCACCGAAGTGCTGAAACATCCCGAAGTCGAGCGCTGTACGATGTGCGAGATTGACCGCTTGGTAGTAGAGACATCAAAGAAACATCTCCCCCGTCTGACAGCTGGTCTTGATGACCCTCGCGCCAACCTGCTGATCGCCGATGGCAAGAAATTCATTGAGGACATCACCGACAAGTTCGACCTGATCCTTCTTGATCTGTCCGACCCAATCGGCCCGGCGGCCGATCTCTTTCAGAAGGAATTCCATCAACAGGTGTATAACACCCTGACCGACAACGGTATCATGGTAACACAGTCGGAATCGCCTTACTACAATAAAGAGACCGTTGTCGCGATGTACCGCAACCTGCGCGAGATATTCCCTGTGGTTCGCATGTACACCTGTTTCATGCCTATCTACCCCTCAGGCTATTGGTCGTTTGCTTTTTGTAGTAAAGGGATTGATCCAATCAAAGACTTTGACTCGATTCGTTACGATAATCTAAAACTGGAGACACGCTACTACAACTCAGAAACACATCACGCATCATTCGCTTTACCCCGATTCGTTAAGGAACTCGTACCTGAATGACCAAACCGATCTGCATTGTTCAGAACTGGGAGGCCGAATCACCCGGTTACCTGGCAACTTTTCTCGAAGACAACCAATTACCTTACAATGTGGTTAAGAATTACGCCAACGAATCATTACCAATAGCAGATGATATTGAAGCCCTGATTATCCTCGGCACGCCGATCTCCGCCCTGAACTACCGAGAACACGATAACCTGGTCAGGCTGTTTGCCCTGGTTTCCGCCGCCGTACGCAAGGATATCCCACTTCTCGGTATTTGTTTCGGCGGCCAGTTGGTAGCGCGGGTACTCGGCGCCGACGTAATTCGCAACGATGTTCGAGAGCTTGGCTTGTATCGGGTCCAGCTCACCGACGCCGGCCGAGAGGACAAGCTGTTCACCGGTCTCGGAACCGAACTTGATGTTTTCCACTGGCATTCTGATACGTTTATGATTCCGCACGGCGCAACATTATTGGCTACCAGCGAAACCTGTACCAATCAAGCCTTTCGTAAGAACAATGCGGTGGCGGTGCAGTTTCATATCGAACCGACAATTGATGAAGTCCCCGTCTGGTGCGACGCCTACCCCGAGGAACTGGCGGAAGAAGGCCTAACCAAAGAAGGTCTCGTAATCGTCTACCGCGAAAAGCCGACCGGATGCAACAACTCAGCTATCACCTGATGCAGAATTTCCTCGGTTGAGAAGATTTTGTGGGCGGCAGACGCCCTCGTCTGCCCCAAAACCTCGTGGCGCACGGAGGCATACACCACGCACAACATAGAAAAAACCCGACTCAGATTTGAGCCGGGCTTTTTTGATTCATAATCGAAATGACTTAGAACATTTCGTAAGTCATCGAAACCTTCCAGTTCAGGTCTTCGACATCTTCGCTACCGGAGATGAAATTGAAGCCATCCAGAACGATTTCAGGATCGGTGTAGGTATCTATGTACAAGTTACCCCAATGGAAACCGAAACCGAAATAGGTATCGGTATCGCCTTCGTTATAGGTTTCCTCGCTCGTTTCGCCGACCTTATCCTCATACTTGTACTTACTTGACCAGAGATGAGTCGTTCCACCAGCGCGGATATCCATCCAACTGAGTACTTCACCCTCAAAACCGATCTTAAAATACGGTATGGACGTCCAGGAATCAGTGTATTCACCTTGCTGATCAGCGGTGTAGTAACCACCACTCCGCTCTTCTTTTACCTTCGAATACTGTAAGCCAATATCGAAAACGGCTAACACCTTCGGAGCCGGAGTGTAATTGAAACCCATACCCAGTTCAAAATCTGTACTGGTCCATTCCCGAATACGGTCATCGGTGTTATCGGCAGGTGTTCCCTGGTAGTGCTCGAATCCGCGTTTAGATATCATAACACTTAAGTGCGGAACCATAGTCACTTTCGGATTTCTGACCATGAAATAGCGACCAGCCAGACCAATATCACTGAAACCGCTCGGCTCAGAGATCTTTTCACCATCTTCTTCGTTGGTCCAGGAACCGGTCATGAATTGTAGGGCTACATCCCACTGGCCGGAAGTAGCTTCAGTAAGACCAAGTGTGAAAGTGTACTGGCTGAAGGATACTTCCTCAGTCCAGGAAGTATCCTCATATTCGTATCCGAAACGAACAGCCTCAAGGCCAAAGCCAAAGTTGTAACCGGCCAATTGACGGCCATACAGCATCTGAAAGCGGCGCGGCTCGTCTTCAATGTCTACGACGAAATTAGCAATGTCGGAACCCCAGAAATTTTCGGGACCGAACTCGGGTTCGGTTGAAACAAATGTACCCAGGACCCAGGGGTTGTCATCATTGAACTGCCAGGTTACCCCAAAGTCGTAAAGTTCGTCACTGTCGTAATCAAACTCGCCCAGTACTAAGTTAGGGTAGTTATTAACCCGACCGGGGAACATGAACATGTTGTAATCATCAACCATAATCATGTTGTTTTCACCCATAACCATTGTACGGGTCTCGGACGCAAACGAGCTGAGGCTCATCAGCATCATCAAGCCAACTGCAAGAATTAGAATTTTTTTCATCACATTTTCCTTATCAAGGTGTATATCTTCAGTTCTAATACCATATCGTACCGCGAGACAATTTCATAAGCATCGCGGTTATTCGGCCTAAGACCGTCAAGACATTTATACTATAGACATCCTCCCGGTGGCGGCATATAATCCGTTCACACAATGACTGTTGGCAAATTGCATTTCATCCATGAATCTATATCTAACCTACTTGTTACTAATCCTAAAATGTTTGAACGCGCACAATGTCTCAATTGTGCCAATCGAACGCAAGAAAAAAAACGAGAATATATCCCCATAATAGTGTGGTGTACGTCCCCGTGTGTCACGAGTCCCTGGGGCAGACGGGACGTCTGCCGCCCACAAAATGTGGTCACCCTGAGCCCATCGAAGGGCGGTTCCGACATTGACAATTGTCAGGTTGCAAGCAACCGTGACCTACAAGACTAATTTTCCGGTTGCCTCTTTATGCGTTGCCACACAGCTTCCATCTCATCAAGCGTGTAATCATCAAACCGGCGGCCGTCAGAAGTCAATTTGGCCTCCATCCGCTCAAAACGTTGCCGGAATTTAGCCAACGCCCGACGTAAAGCGGCTTCAGGGTCGACTCCTTCCAGGCGAGCCACCGAAGCGACCGCAAACAGCAGATCGCCAATTTCATCCCCAAGCCGAGCCTTGCGATTTTCGTCACTGGAGACAAGCACCTCGCGCACCTCATCCAGTTCCTCAATTACCTTATCGAACGCATCGGAGCTTTTTCCCCAGTCGAAACCAACCCCAGCGGCTTTCTCACCAATCCGGTACGCCATCGTCAAAGCCGGCATCGACCGCGGCAATCCCGATAGAACCGATTTCTTTTCTTCCAATTCAGTTTTGATCTTCTCCCACTGATCACGTACCTGGTCGGGGTCAAGCTCCGCACGATTCTTAAAAACATGAGGGTGGCGTCGAATCAACTTGTCGATGATAGAACGCACCGAGTCATTGATATCGAACTCTCCCCGCTCCTGGGCCAACTGGGTATGAAAAACAATTTGACACAGCAAATCACCCAATTCCTCTTTAAGGCCGGGGTAATCCTCGGCTTCGACGGCTTCCAATACTTCATACGCCTCCTCGATTAGATAGGGCAATAAAGATCGGTGCGTCTGGGCACGATCCCACTGACAGCCTTCAGGTGACCTCAAAACGGCCATCAGACGGCATAATTGCTCAAACGGCGTTAGACTCGGATCCAATACTTGCGCTTTCAAATCAGACATAGGTGCCGATAATATCCTTTACTAATGGTTTGACCACCATTCGGTTGCCGAGGTTTCTGCTCTTGACAAAGAGGCCTTTCAGCCATAAAATTGAAAGCTTTAATCGTAGGATTTGCCATCAGAAAGCAGGCCATCCAGACATGAGCGAAATGAAACTAAAACCGAAGAAATCATCAGCCTACGCCCCGGCCGAAGTAGAGAGCCGAATATACCAACAATGGCTGGATGCTGGCTATTTCCACGGTTCTGCCAACTCAGACAAAAAACCATATTCTATTGTCATACCACCACCCAACGTGACCGATGTCTTACATCTCGGACATGCCCTGAACAACACTATTCAGGACATTCTAATGCGTAAACACCGGATGGAAGGGTATGAAGCAGAATGGCTACCGGGTTCAGACCATGCTGGTATCGCAACCCAAGTAATTGTCGAGAAACAACTTACCAAAGAAGGCACCACCCGCCGCGAAATAGGCAGAGAAAAGTTTATTGAACGGACCAGGGAGTGGGCCTACCGCAACAAAGATATAATACTGGGCCAGTTGCGACGGATCGGATGTAGTTGCGACTGGGACCGTACCCGTTTTACGCTGGATGAAGGCCTTTCACAGGCGGTCGCGGAAGTGTTCACACACCTGTACAAGAAAGGACTTATCTACCGAGGCAATCGGATTGTAAACTGGTGTCCTTCCTGTCGCACCTCGCTCTCTGATGACGAGGTCGAACACAAGAATTTCGATGGCCACCTTTGGTACATCAAGTACAAGGTCAAAGGTTCTGACGAATTCCTGACAGTGGCGACCACCCGTCCTGAGACAATGTTAGGCGATACGGCACTGGCCGTCTCACCCAAAGACAGCCGATACAAGAAACTGGTGGGCAAAACTGTTATTCTTCCGATCCTTGAGCGCGAGATTCCAATTGTAAGCGATAGCTATGTTGATCCGGAATTCGGAACCGGTATCGTTAAAGTCACACCAGCTCACGATCCAAACGATTTTGACATCGGTAAGCGTCACGATCTGCCCGAAATAAACATTCTCAATACTGACGGTACCCTAAATGAAAATGCAGGCAAGTACAAAGGGTTAGACCGATACGAGTGCCGCAAGCAACTGGTCGATGACTTAGAGGCCAAAGGCCATCTGGAAAAGATCGATGATTATGAACTGTCAGTTGGAACCTGCTACCGCTGTCATGTGGTTGTCGAACCTTACTTATCCTTGCAATGGTTCGTGAAAATGAAGGAGCTGGCCGGGCCGGCAGTGGAAGCCCTAAAGACTGGCCAATTGCGGTTTCATCCGGACTACTGGTCCAAAACATACTTGCACTGGATGGAAAATATCCGTGACTGGTGTATCTCACGACAGTTGTGGTGGGGTCACCGGATTCCAGTCTGGTACGCCGAGGATGGGACTGTTTTTGTCTCGGTCGACCGACCCACCGCAGAGCAGTGCAAGGGGTATGACCCTAAGACACTGATTCAGGATGAAGATGTTCTCGACACCTGGTTCTCATCGTGGCTCTGGCCGTTTTCAACATTCGGTTGGCCCGAACAGACTGACGAACTCAAGAAATTCTACCCGACCAAAGTTCTAACTACCGGCCCGGATATCATCTTTCTCTGGGTCGCCCGGATGGTTATGGCTGGTATCGAGTTCATGGGCCAACTGCCGTTTTCCGATGTCTACATTCACGGCATTGTCCGTGACGCCAATGGGGTTAAAATGTCAAAGTCACTCGGCAATGGCATTGACCCACTGGAGATAATTGACAAGTACGGAACCGATGCCCTGCGCATATCAATGGTTTTGGCCACTCCCGATGGACAGGATCCCTGGATAAGCCGCAACGCCTTTGAGGGCGGACGAAATTTCGTCAACAAATTATACCAAGTCTCGCGCTTCGTTATGATGCGCCTTGATGGCCGACCGGCCGTAATGGACCGGATTGATGACAAAAACCTGGTCATCTTCGACCGCTGGATTCTATCTCGTCTGGAGAAAACTATCGCCGCCGTGAAACGGTCATTCGATGAATACCGGCTGTCGAGTGCGGCCAAGACTCTCCACAAGTTTGTCTGGGATGACTACTGCTCATGGTACGTCGAACTAATCAAACCTGACAAGGCGGGAGAACCGATCCGGGAAACCTCACTCGATGTTGCCACCTATGTTCTCAACCAGATCCTGAGACTCCTGCACCCGCTGATGCCATTTGTGACCGAAGAAATATACCAGCAATTGGTTGCCACCGGTGACGATGATGGGCGGTCAGCGACTCTCATGCTCGGCCCGTGGCCTACGGCATCCGGAACCTATGTTGACGACCAACTGGAAAATAGCCTGAAGCAAATTCAGGAAGTCGTAACGGCTGTTCGATCTACAAGAGCGGAATTGAACGTGCCCCCGGGAAGGAAATCGGATCTCTACGTACGCGTGAATGAAGCCTCGTTCGGTCGTTTACTTGAAGACCATATCGACTATTTCCGATCGCTGGCCCGTGTCGAGAATCTCCATTGCGGTACTGATGTCCGTAAGCCACCAGTAGCCGCCTCTGCGGTTATTTCAGGTGCTGAGATATTCATACCTCTGGAAGGATTAATTGACATTGATGCCGAAAAAACACGGCTAAAAAAAGATCTTGATAACCTGAAGAATCAGCTCATTAAGGTCTCGAAGAAACTAGCCAACGCCGACTTCCTGGCTAACGCACCGGCCGATGTTATTGAACGCGAAAAGCTCAAGAAGCTTGATTACGAAGAACGTATTGAGCGCATCAATAGTAATCTGGAGCAAATTCTCGGCTGGTAGGTTGCGTGCTCGGCAGATGTCCACATCTGCCGAGACGTCATGCTGAGCTTGTCGAAGTGTTTTGTGGGCGGCAGACGCCCTCGTCTGCCCCTTTCTTACTAAATCAGCCATTCAATGGTTGCAGAGCGGCAGGCCGAGTGACGGACCGGTGATGAACAGGTAATCAATCAGCATCGCAATGTCACTAATCGTGATATCATCGCAGGTCGGCCCTGACCCTCCAGACTGGTTGACATCAGCTTCCTCTAGGCACTGGATGATACCGTCACAGGTACCAGTGATAAACTTGGCGTCGATCAGTGTACTGATGTCGCCTATTGTTGGCTCATCGCCACCCATTCCGTTGGCATTACCCGTGCGACAGAATTGGCAGTCCGCCTGACATTCACGGATCACCTCTGTACACCACACCTTAGCCTCGGATACCACGGACTGAAGGTCATGGACCGTCCCATCGGGCACAGCAGCAAGTACTGACCAGAACCATAGAGTATCCTGGGCACCAAGGTAGTAATTGTATATGTAGGTGAGCCAGATCGCCTGGTCCTCCGCCGTAGTGTTACTGTGCAATTCCGGGTTTGCCCCTATGTCGTCCCACCAGGCTCTGGCATCAGGTTGCGGCGGATCAATCACAGTTACCCCATCGCGGGCAAGATTCGTGTCGCGAAGAAGTTTCTGACTCCCTGACCAGCAACTCCAATACTCGGATCCGTTGGCGCATCGGCCAAAAGCAGCAAATTCTGCCACAGTCGCTACACCGCCGAAAACCTCGGCAGCAAAACGGCCGACATTTGGTTGACAGGCTTCGCTCATCGCTGTGTCTGTTCCCTGCATATACACAAAACCACCCCATCCGTCCCATGTATCACCACTTGTGTTCATGTTGGCAGAATCCGAGGGGATATTCCAGTCCATCACGCTCCCCGCTGTGAGATGATTGTGCGGTTGGCCGTCGCCAGAATAGAGCTTGGTCTCTACTATTATGAAGTTTCGCGCGCCATCGCTGTAGAGCGGCGGATGATAGGTTCTCTCCATCGCAATTGCCCCGTTTCTGCTCAGGAACTTGCCAAGCGTTATCGGTCCGGGACGATAGGGACATGGCGTGAAGCCTCCCCCGATGCTTCCTGGTTCACCGGTGGGAACCCAACTGTATGGTCTGGTGTCGTCAATTTGGCCGTACGAGCAGGTAAGCAGGGCATTTGCACCGTAAGAGTCATCGGCCAGGATGACATACGGCGATCCGCTATACAGGTAGACGGCGTCTTCGGGCCTGGTCCCGCACTCGAAGCCCGAGGCCACGAAATCCATGTTGGCGCCACCCAAACCGGCATGACCCATCTCGCCATGATTGGACACAATCAGCCCAACGGACTCGCGGTCAACGGCTCCCGGATCATCATACAGGTTTGGATGCGTCGCAATAGTGTCCCATTCCACGGCGACCGGATCACCCGAGGCAGGTGCCGTCCACAGGAGCGTGATCAGGCTCCACCCCATTAATCGACATACAAAACGCATAATCTGCCTCGACTTACCTATTCGTTTGACAGTACTTACATAGTCCTTAAGTAAAAATAGACCAATCTGACTTCCGTGTCAAGAAATAAAATTTTTGTGGGCGGCAGACGTCCTCGTTTGCCGAGACGTCATGCTAAGCTTGTCAAAGTGTGACGTACAGTGGCCCACCATTTACTCTGTCACATCCGCGAAGGCGGATGCCCATGTCCACTCGTGTCCAGAAAAACAATCAAGAATCAGTTTGAAGCTCTACTCCAGTACGAACCAATACATATTTGTGGGCGGCAGACGCCCTCGTCTGCCCCTTTCTTACTAAATCAACCATTGAAACTCTTTGTCGATCTTAATCAAACCTGTACTTGAAGTCAACCAATCAACAGCGCTGGAATAACGCCAGTCTTCAGCGGCCTCCACCAGACCTGCCCTAACCGGATTGTTATGAATATACTCCATCTTAATCTTCAATTGCTTTTCTGACGTAACAATAAGATCGTCGAAACGAGGTTTCCATAATTTGTAGCCATTCTCTACTAATTCTGGAACAGATAACTGCTTGACTTGCCGGGACGAAATGCTTTTGAAACTCTGAATAGATTTTGACAGGTCTTCAATATTCGGAAACCCCAAAAGAAGATGAATATGACTTGGCATTATCACATAGCTAATAATACTCAGTCGAAATAGAGAGCGTGTCTTATTGAGTTCTTCGATGATAATGGGACAGACATTCCCCCGTGTGAGGACCGGTTTCCACTCAAATACTGTTGTAGTGATGAAAGCAATGGCTGGCCCATTAATGTCTAATCTCTTTCTTACAACCATGCCGTATTGTGAGGCTTGAATGCGTCGGCTTCAACAATTATTCATCGGTGGGGCAGACGAGGGCGTCTGCCGCCCACAAAATGTGGTGACTTCAACAACTATTCATCGTTGGGGCAGACGAGGGCGTCTGCCGCCCACGAAACAGCGAAAAAATATATAGTAGATGAGATTCAGTTTTGGCTCTTGGTAACCAGCTCTTCCAGAAATTCGGCCATAGTCTTGGCACCGGCTGTGTCGGGATAGGACGCTATCTCAACCGGGACAACTTGTTCTATGTTCATACCCGATGATTTGCTGAGTCGGCCAGTAACCAAATCGGCCAAACGATGCGCAACTACTTCAGCATCCTGTCGCTTGGTCTCGGGTAACAGCACCGCCAGACATTTCCCATCCAGAAGTTCGACACAATCGCACGCCCTAACCGCTCCCTGAACCTGTCCGGTCAGGTCTTCCAGTATTCCCTTTGCATCAGACCCTGCCTGGTCCCTGGCAGACCCCAAATCAAGAACTGTCAATGACAGAAACACTCGATACCGCTCGGCACGGTTCAACTCAACCCCAACCCTTGCGGCAAAATTACCGCGAGTTTTATTACTATTCGATGTCAGGGAAACCTCCATATCAACCGTCAACTCCCTACTATCAATCTGACCAAAAGTCAGAGTTATAGTAAAAAGAAAGCAATATTTGTTCCCAATAGAGCTCTACTTGATTATTGGGAAATCATTTCCATTTATGGAGGTTAGTTCGGTTCGACGTTAATCGTTATCTATTGTCACACTACAACTTGGAGATTTCATTGAACTACAATGGGCTGGGCTAACAAGTGTGCATAAAACAATCACCATGCAAATAGATGCTCATTTTTTGCACAGATTCAGAGAAACAACACTGAACGGCACTTCAATTCTCTATTTCGTGGCGTTCAGATTGTAGTCTTTGATCTTGTAGAGCAGTGATCGATAGCTGATTTCGAGCATCTCAGCCGCTTTGCGCCGATTCCAGTTTGTCTTGGTGAGGACTTCGGATATAAGTTGCTTTTCTTCGGCCGCTACTTTTCGCCCGATTCTCGCCTTTAGTGAATATCCGTCAACCGGGTCAATCTCGCTTGTTTCAAATGTTTGAATTGTGGCTCCCGGCATTGAACTACCAGCGGGAACACCGAGATTTGCGGCGGAAGCAATCAGTTCGAAAATAATCTGTTCATCAGAACGCACTACCACCTGTTTGACCATGTTTTCCAACTGACGAACATTACCCGGCCAGTGGAAGGCCATCAGCTTGGCGATAATATCCGCCGACAGACTGGTGTGTTCCTTGCCATAGAGCGCATTGCACTTATCCAGAAAATGACTAACCAGAATCGGGACATCTTCCAAACGGTCGCGAAGCGGCGGCAGGAAGAGTGTTATCTCATTGAGCCGATAGAACAGGTCATCCCGGAACTCCCGGTCGGCAATCGCCTGCTCGAGGTTACGATTGGTTGCGCAGATGATACGCACATCGACCCGGATATTGTTGATTCCGCCCACCCGAACAAACTCCTGTTGTTCAAGTACCTGTAGGAGTTTAGACTGCAACTCCAACGACATATCACCAATTTCATCGAGGAATATAGTCCCTTTATTGGCTGACTCGAAACGCCCCCGTTTGGTCTTATAGGCACCGGTAAAAGCACCTTTTTCGTAGCCAAACAGCTCTGCTTCCAGAAGATCTCGCGGGATGGCCGCACAGTTCACTTTTACGAACGGCAAATCACGCCTGGAGGAAAGCTGGTAAAGCGACCGGGCGGCAATCTCTTTGCCTGTGCCGGATTCGCCACGAATGAGCACTGTTAGTTCGGAATCGGCCACCTGCTCAATAATGCTCTTGACCCTTATCATCGGTTCCGAATCGCCCACAAACGAAGTATAGTCAGAGCGAACCTCCAACTCCTTTTTAAGCTCAGTGACCTCGTCTTTAAGTTTAACCCGTTCGAGAACACCATTCAAGTGGATCTCCACTTCGCGGACATCAAACGGCTTATCGATGAATTCCGCCGCACCTAAACGCATGGAGTCGACCACATACTTGGTTCCACCGTGACCGGAGATCATCACCACCTCGGGCCGATCCTTCAGCTTGTTGAGTTTTTCGAGCACTTCCAAGCCGCTCATGCCGGGCATCTTGATATCAAGTAACACCAAGTCCGGTTTCTCGGTGGAAACCATCTGGATTCCTTCAATACCATCAGTAGCCGACACAAACTCAAAATTCGAGGTTATACCTTCCGACAGAATCCAGGCAATCTTGGGGTCATCATCAATGACCAGAACTTTGATTTTCGGTTTTTCCTTGGGCATAGGTCGTCTATTCCTTCGCCCTAATTATCGGCAAGTAGGTTTGCAAATCAAGGTGAAAATTACATCGATTGCGGAATTGTCGCAAATAGGTGCAACGATATTAGGAGTTATATGGAAAATATATAGTAAAAGTTGTTCCCTGGCCTTCTTCCGATTCAATGTGAAGAGTACCACTATGAGCTGATATTACTCGCTCTACCACGGCAAGACCTAAACCGGTTCCGGTCTCCTTAGTCGTGAAGTAGCGATCAAAGATACGTGAGATCTCACCTTTCCGTATACCTACCCCGGTATCTTTCACTTTGATCGCCAAGTATTCTTGGCTCTTGTGAGCCGGTTGCTCAATCTCTCCTCGAACCGTGAGTGAACCGCCTTCGGGCATAGCATCAATGGCGTTTATAAACAGATTGAGGAAGACTTCCATAATCTGATTTTTGTTAGCGATTACCTCCCAGTTTGCGGCACCAAAGCTAATCTCAAACGTAATCTTGTGTTTTCTTAGATCAGGTCCAACAAGTTCCCCCGCCCGCTCAGCAATTTGACGCAAATCGATTTTGGCTGTTTCGTATCGATTTGGGTTGGAGAAATCAACCAGTTCGCGTACTAAGTCATTCATTCGATGGACTTCATCTTCGGCCATCTGAAAGAACTCGGAGCTTTCGGTGATTTCAGGCCAACGCTGACGAACGATTTGCAGACCACCCTTGATTAAAGTCAGCGGCTTGCGCAAATCGTGGGAGATCTCAGAAATCATATTGCCCATTGTCATAAGGCGGGTAGCATTGAGGAGGGTCTGTTCCTTTTCAAACAACACTGAGGCCTGTGAAATCACCAGTTCGGCCAGAGATATATCATCAGTTCCATACGGTCGCTCATCATTGGATCCGAGATAGAAAATATAAGCTGGTTTGCCATTGCGAATGATCGGAACCGCCATGTATGCTTCTTTGGGTTGAGGAAAATGCTTGTTGCCTTTTATCTTCTCACCCAGGAGTAAACTAACCGCGGCAATATCTTCAAGATCAAGATTGTCAATATCTAACCCGGCGATAGCTAACATTTCACGTTTAGTGCGGCTGACATCAAGCTTGCCGCTATCAGTGAGCGGTATTTCGGTCTTACCGTGAGCACCGGCGGGCGTTAGTATTTTATTAGAAGCGTCCCAGTCGAACCATATTGCATAGTCAACCGGGAATACCCGCCGAAGTTGGTCCACCAGCATCCGGCGAAAATCTACGAGCGAATCCACTCCGGGAAGTTCCCGGGCAATATCGTGCAGGATTTCGAACTCCACGAGACGACGCTGGTTGCGCTGAAATTCCGAGGCATCATCGACCGCCACTGCCGCCTGCGCCGCGAAATTGGTGAGGAGACGCAAGTCATTCTTGGTGAACACTTGATCTCCGCTCTTATTAGCCATGTTGATCACACCGAGGATTTTATTTTTGATCCGCAATGGTGCGCAAAGCAATGAGGCCGCTCCATAGCGCTCGCGATTCATACGCTGGAACCTGTCATCATGTTCCACATCCTCAACCATAAGCGGTTTACCGGTTTTAGCCACGTAGCCGGCGATTGAGGCACCCAACGGTAGCTTGGTTTTGCGGACAATCTCATCGTGAAGACCGATTGCCGCTTCAATGGTCAAGTATTCCCCGGCCTCATCCACGAGCATTATTGAGCCAACATTGGCCTCGGTAACACTGGCGGCCAGGACAACAATTTGTCGGAGCAGACCTTTGATATTGATTAACGAACCAATCGATTTACCCGCTTCATACAAAGCGTTTAACTCACCAACCCGCTGTTGCAAAATCAGATTGGACAGCCGCAGTTCCTCTACCAGGCGTAGACGGGCCAACTCGGCGTGACGGTGCTCCAAAGCTCGATTAACCGATAGTTCGAGGCGGCTAAAATCAACAGGCTTGAGCAGATAATCGTATGCTCCTTCTCCAATTGCTCCCAATGCGCTGTCAAGCGAGGCATAGCCAGTCAGAAGAATTACCGGTATATCTTCATCGGTCTCCTTGACCACCCGCAGGATTTCCAAACCGTCGATTTCCGGCATACGGATATCAGTAATGACCAGATCTACTTTTTGGGTACGAATAGCCTCGACCGCTTCAGCCGGTTTGGGAAAAGCAACGACTTCATGACCTTCTCCAGCCAGCAACTCAGAGAGGGAATTGCACATCCTCTCTTCGTCATCGACAATAATTATCCTCGAAGTTACCGGGATCATATTCTCACTGTTTCTCTATAAGCGGTAGATGAATCTCGAAGCACCCACCGACATCGGTATTTCTATAGTTTATCGACCCTTTGTGACTTTTCATTATCCCATCGCAAACGGAGAGACCCAATCCGGAACCTTCGCTACCCCTGGTCGTAAAAAACGGCTCGAAAATTCTTGGTATAACCTCATCGGGGATACCGGGACCAGTATCCAGGAAGGTAACAACTGCATGATTGTCAATTTGATGCAATTCGACCGTCAACACTCCGCCCTCAAGCATAGCCTCGCCGGCATTGAGGATAATATTCAAACAAACCTGGCGCAGGTGATCAGTGTTGCCCTTAATCCACAGTTCATCATCGCCGTATTCACGAACCAACTCAATACCAGCCACCCCGAGTTGTCGAGACACAAGGGTCAGAGTAGAATCGATAGTATCGTACAGGTTGATCGCTGAGAATTCAACTCGGTTGGGACGCTGGAACTGTCGCAGGTCTTCAACAATTACGGCAATGCGATCAATTTCCTGATTCACAATATCGACATATTCTTCGACCACCTCGGCCTTCCCTCCGGCCCGCTTGAGCAGTAGCAGGTAATTCTTAATAATCCCGAGCGGGTTATTTACTTCGTGCGCAATCTTGGCTGACATTTCACCCAGAGCGGCCATCCGTTCAGCCTGAACCAGTTTTTGTTGTGCGGACCAAAGCTGTTCGTTCGCAGATTTCTCGGCCTCGTATAGACGGGCGTTTTCGATAGCGACCGATATTTGGTTACCCAGCGCCGAAACGAATTCAATTTCATCCTGATTGAAAACCTGGGCGGACATCTTCTCGCCCAATAAGAAAAGTCCGGCGAGTCGGGTCTTATATATGAGTGGTGCGATCATTCCACCTTTGAAAAACCCAAGGATTCGGGCTTCTTCAGGGGTAGTCATATTGGAACTGAGATCATACAAAAATACCGGGCGGTTAAGTCTGGTGAGATAGCGGGCCAAACGGCTGTCATCTTCGAATACCAGCTCGGGACCCGGCATTGAGCCAGAGCCTTTCGCCTCGGCCAGTTTGAAAACACGGGCGTCAATACGCTCTTTGAGAAAGATAGCCCCTCGCAACACCCCCACCTGCCCCAGACAGGTAAAGATAAACGAATCGAGCAATGTTTTGTAGTCGAGAACAGCGCTGAAATTACGGCTGATTTCAAAGATAGTATAGAGGTCGAATATCTTCCGCTTCATATGGCGATTGGCCACCCCCAACTCGTCCAATTGCCGCCGAGTAGCACCAGCCGTCACGATCTCTTCAACGCCTTCAGATAAGATCTTCGGCAGGGGTTCTTCTGCCTCTTTTTTGGCTTTCTTTTTTTTGTTCCTCTTGGTCATTACTCTCCACCGTAACGGCTAAGATATTCACCCACCAGATAGTGAGAACCAATAACTGCGACAATATCATCGGGCGCGGCGCATTTAAGTACCTGTTGCCAGGCGGTGCGAAGCTGTGCCACTCGCTTGACCGGGACCCCATTCCAGTTCACAGTTTTCATTAATTTGATAGTGTCTACACTCCGCTTTGATGCCAATGGAACAAGCCAAAACTGTTCGGTAATGGACGCCAGAAGATCAATCAGTTCCTGATGCGGTTTGCGTCGCACAAAACCAATTATCATCTGTGCCTGTCGCCGTGGAAATTCTTTCTTAAAAGTATCAACAAATGCTTTGGCTCCACCGCTATTGTGACAGACATCAAGAACCACTGTCGGTGAACTGGTCCCCTTCGGAACCACCTGGAACCGCCCCGGCCAGTCGGTAGTTTCGAGACCTGTTTTGACATCCGCCTTTCGAATATCAAAGCCACCATGCCGCAAAGTTTCGATCGCTTTCAATACAAGCGCGGTATTTTTCAGTTGGTGACCACCCGGTAATGAAGGTGCCAGACGCCTAAAGCGCAAACCCTCAATATTTGATTCGAGCGTTTGTGTCGAGCGATTAATCCGAACATCATCGCGTGCCAGTGGCACCAGTGGCGAACCAAGTTGTCGACAGCGGGTGGCAATCACAGACCTTGCAGTGCTCGACAGGAAACCGATCACGGTCGGTACACCAGGTTTGATAATACCCGCCTTTTCACCAGCAATATCCCTGAGGGTTGGCCCTAAGATTTCGCCATGATCAAAACTGATATCGGTAATGATAGTCAACTCTGGATTCAGGACATTGGTAGCGTCAAGCCGCCCGCCCAGACCGGTTTCAATAACCGCAACGTCAACCTGTTGTCGAGCGAAGCAATCGAAAGCAAGGGCGGCAACTAATTCAAAAAAAGAGAGTTTTTTTTTACGAGAGTCTGACGGTGGCGATCAACAAACCTAGTCACGGCCGAGCGAGGAATCATACGCCCATCAATGCGAATACGTTCGCGGAACTCAACCAGGTGCGGCGACGTAAACAACCCTGTTTTGTATCCGGCACGCCGGAGAATATTTGCCAGCATAGCGGCACATGACCCCTTGCCATTGGTACCAGCTAAATGAATGGTCGGGTAAGAACGTTGTGGGTCACCGATAGAATCAAGAAACTGGGTTATATTATCCAGTCCGAGTTTCATCCCGAAGAATTCGCGCGACAGGATAAATCTCTCGGCCTGAGGATAGGTGTGACGCCGCATCAGCTTCTCCACATGAAATTCAACAGACTAATAATTGTAGGGCGGAGATCCTTGCGATCCACGATCCGGTCGATAAACCCTTTCGCAAGCTGGAACTCTGAAGACTGAAAACCCTCCGGAAGATCCTGCCCAATCGTCTGTTTGATCACCCGTGGGCCGGCAAAACCAAGCAGTGCTTTCGGTTCGGCAATGATTACATCGCCCAGGGCGGCAAACGACGCCATCACCCCACCAGTAGTCGGATGAGTCAGCACCGAAATGAACGGGATTCTCTTTTCAGCCAATACAGCCAATAGTCCGGAGGTCTTGGCCATTTGCATCAACGAGAGCACACCTTCCTGCATCCGGGCACCACCAGAACAAGAGACAATGATAAGGGGAATTCTGCGGTCGATAGAGCGCTCAATCGCCCGGGCCACTTTTTCACCCATAACCGAGCCCATTGAACCACCGATATAGGCGAAATCCATAATGGCAAACGACAATTCAACTCCGCCCACCTTGGCAATACCGGCCACGAGGCCCTCAGTGTCACCCGCCTTCGCATTGGCCGCTTTGATCCGGTCCGTATAGCGTTTGGAATCTTTGAATTTCAGCGGATCGGTCGACTGCAGGTTGTTGTCGTATTCTTCGAGAGCACCGTCATCAAGCAGAAGAGCAATATACTTGCGACAGGATATCCTAAAATGAAAATTACACGACGGACAGACCCAATGGTACTGTTCCATCTTCTTACTATAGACTATCTCGCCACAGGATTCACACTTGTGCCACAACCCTTCCGGGATATTTTTCTTCTCCTGGGCAACAACCCCCGACTTACTTTTTCTAAACCATTCCATAGTTTACTTGCCGTCGCGGTCAGGTTCTATCCACCGCGACATCACCAACGCATCCTCGGTGGGATCATTATAATAGCCGGCAGATCTATTAATAGTTTGAAATCCGGCCGATTTGTAAAATTGGTGAGCAATCTCGTTGGAGACTCTAACCTCCAGGAAGATAAGCTCACATCCTTGCTTTCGGGCTAGGTCTAAAATATGACCGAGAAGTTCGTTCGCAACAGATTTTCTCCGGTATACCGGATCAACCGCCATATTAGTCAGGTGCATCTGCCCTCTGTCACCCCAATAACAACTGTAACCGATTACTATATCACCACTTAGAGACACCGCCCCTCCAGCTTCGGGGTCTTTGAGGTGTTCCTCAAAAGCAACTGTCGGCCAGGGATCAGGAAATATCTGTTCCTCTAGTTCGTCAATTCGGTCAAGATCGGTGGCGACCATCTCTCTAATAACCGGTTTCACTTAGAATCTTTCTGCCGCTGATCAAACCGAACTTCGGCAATAGCCTTCTGAAGATAAGTCGGTTCAAGCTCGGCCAGATTCGTTGGACCGTATTCTTGCAATCGACTCAGCCCAACTTGAAGCATGTCTGAAGCATCGTACACCAGTTGCTCGCCGGTCAGGTTTGACATCAGAGACGCCAGCGTCTCGGTTGGGTTGAAATCAATTCCATACACCGGATCAGAGCCAATCAGACTTGACAGTTCTTCTTCAGCAATCACTCGCACACTATCGGCGTTGAGAGACCCGGCGGCGACCTTGCCAGCATAGTACTCGCCTCGTCGTGACGGCACCAGCACCCAGGCATGAATAGCCGCGGGAAGGCATATCGCGGCTACGTCGAACACACCAACACCCACAACAGGAAGATCGCGAGCAACCGCAATCCCTTTGGCGGCGGCGAGACCGATCCGCAAACCAGTGAAAGATCCGGGACCTGTACCCACCACCACTGCCTGCAATTCATTCACCGAACCACCGGCCGAGTCAAACAGGTCGGAGATTTTCTTCATGATGATTTGACCGTGTGTTTTCTCCACCGTTTCACTCGATTTCACCAGACGATCACCGCCAAAACGGACAGCCAGGTTCAGTTTTCGAGTGGCAGTGTCAATTGCCAGGACATTGTCGTATTCGATCCGGTTCATGGTTGCACCAACGAGAGTTCTATCTGTCTTTGTTGATCATCGATAATTTTGAATTCGGCCAGGTAGTAGCGATCCGGCAACATTTCCCCGGCCCGATCACCCCATTCCACAACCACTATACCGCGACGCGCGAGATACTCCTCCCAACCAATCTCGGTCAATTCGGAAACATCGCTCAATCGGTACAAATCAAAATGGAACAGCGGCGGGTCGCTGGGGTATTCATTGACAAAAGTGTACGACGGCGAATTGATTTGATCTTCATCAACACCACGAGCCATAGCAAGCGCACGCACAAAAGTCGTCTTGCCGGAGCCGAGTTCTCCGGTGAGAATCATGACATCACCATCGACAAATGACGCCGCAAGTTTGGTAGCCAATGCCACAGTCTGGTCTTCGTTGTGTGAAGTAATACTCAGAACTTTCATCGAATTACTTGGGATTGAGAATTGTAACCGGGACTATCATCTCTTCCAGCGAAATACCACCGTGCTGGAAAGAATTCTGAAAACGCCGGACCATTTCGTTGTAGTTGTTGGGGTACACAAAGTACATATCTTCCCGAGCGATCAGATAACTGGTACTGAGAGTAAACGACGGAAGCCGCCACTCTTCCGGTTTCTTGATAATCAGAGCCTCTTTCTCATCACCCTTGAGATTATCACCATATTTGTAGCGCAGATTGGTCGATGTCGTCCGGCGACCGTGAGCCATCGTGCCTCGTTGACAAAGCACTGAACCATGATCCGTAGTCACCACAACCGTAAAATCACGTTCGGCGAACGCTTTGAGAATCGTAAACAGGGGCGAATAGGTGAACCAGGTTTTCATCAGTGATCGGAAAGCGGATTCCGACCCGGCGATCTCCTTGAGAATAACATTGCTTGAGCGACCATGTGCGAGTATATCGAGAAAATTGAATACTATCGTGACCAGTTGATACCCATACAGGTCGGATACTTTGCGGGCCAGCTCCTCGCCTTGTGTGTTGTCGTTAATTTTGAAGAACCGTGCCATTTTATCCAGTCGCACGCCATGCCGGGCAAGGTTGTCCAGCAACAAGCGATCTTCGTGCCGATTGAGCGAACCTTCATTGCCTTCATATGTATCGGGATACAACTTGTGAATCTCATCAGGGAAGATCCCCGCAAACAACGCGTTGCGTGCGAATGGTGTAGCACTGGGAAGAATCGATGTATAATAGTGACGTTCAACATTGAAGAACTCAGCCACTAACGGCTCCACCAGCATCCATTGGTCGAGACGCAGACAGTCGACCACAATATAGAGCACCTTCCGCTGTTCCTTGAGCAAGGGCACAACGT
Organism: Candidatus Zixiibacteriota bacterium; assembly: GCA_021163775.1. GTDB lineage: Bacteria > Zixibacteria > MSB-5A5 > GN15 > FEB-12 > JAGGTI01. Next base: position 4,807 of record JAGGTI010000079.1, on the reverse strand, counting down.
ACTGCGCGGTCACATCGGGAGAGAGGATCGGGCGTTCATCGTCAGTCATCCAACGTTGGTAGTTCTTCAGTATATATTTGGTAAACTCGTTGTTCCACTCATTTTTAGTGCCGACATGTATATCTTGCAGACCGCTGTCGTTGCTCTCGTCGAGTTCCAGGTTCCACTCGGAAGCAATACGGGCCGCTTCGTACCACGTCTCGGGGGAAATCACGCCATACAGATCATTCCTAAACCGGTTAGTCTCGGTGATATATCGTTTCATTGATGACGACCCAATGATGCGCCTCGAATCGAGAAGTCTTTTAATAACCAGCAGAATCTGCGATGGCACCACCGGCTTAACCAGATAGTCATCGATCTTCTGACCAATCGCATCATCCATGAGTGACTCTTCTTCAGATTTAGTCACCATCACAACCGGCAGATGTGGTCGGATATTCTTGATCTCTTCCAGAGTTGTCAGACCGTCCTTGCCCGGCATCATTTCATCAAGCAGGACTACATCAAAATTCTGCTGTTGCACCAGAGCAATGCCGTCATCGCCGGACATAGCGCCAGTAAGCACAAATCCTTTGCTCTCGAGAAAAAGGAAATGCGATTTGAGTGAATCGATTTCATCATCAATCCAGAGAATACGCTTCTTGTCGTCAGTTTTGTTCATATCATCCTGTTAGTTTCCACCGGAGATTGGCAGAGTTATGTGAAAGATAGTTTCGCCCGGTCGTGAAGTCATCAATATGATCCGGCCGACATGGTACTCTTCCACGATCCTTTTGACCAATGTCAGCCCCATACCCCAGCCACGTTTCTTAGTAGTAAATCCGGGACGGAACAGCTTGCGTGCGGCACCAGCCGGGATACCGTTCCCGTTGTCAATGACATCAAGTACGACATTCTTGCGATCATCAGCAACGCTAGTAACCAGAGTAATGATTCCGCTCTTTGGATCTACCGCCTGGAGTGAATTTTTAATCAGGTTCTCCAACACCCAGCCGAATAGTTCCCGATTAAGGCGCACCGGGGGGATATCGCCGGTCGATACTTTTATTTGCGCCCCTTTACCCTCAAACGGAAGTCGAATCATATAGTATTGCACGACCTCGTCCACCAGCGCATTCAGGTCACACTCCTCAATCTCCGGAACCGAGCCGATCTGACCGAATCGGTTGGCTACCTGTTGCAGGCGTTCAACATCGGTCTTCATATAAATGGTGGTTTGATCCAGCAGTTGCTCCAATTCGCTGTTGCTTAACTGCTGTCGATTCGGTTTGTCAATCAGTTCCAACCAGCCTAACAATGATGAGAGAGGAGTACCTAACTGATGCGCCGTTTCCTTGGCCATACCGACCCATATGTGACGTTCCTCGGAGCGTCGAATATTCTGGAAACCGATAATCGCCACAATCATAAAAGCCAGGACAATACCGACCGCTACAAACGGCACAACTCTGAGTTGGTTGATTAGCTCCGAATCGCCGTACCGCAGATAGTTGACATTGGTCTCGCCGAAATAGAGCGGATACTCACCATTCTGGCGGTACATACCCTCGGCCACTTCACGCAATTGTTCGAACGCCGCCTGGGTCGTATCTTCGGAAGGGATATCAGAGATGTTGCGCCACGAAACTGGCACGTGGTCATGATCGAGAACTACGATTGGAAACTGGGCTTTGACAATAATTTCATCAAAAATAAAGAATAGACACTGTTGTTCATCACCCGAAGTTGGCAGGTTGGCCGCAAGTTGCCAGAGACGAACATACTTATCGACCTGGGTACGCGTATCGTTTTGGAGTTGATCGATAATATCAAACGTGTACCAGATAAACATCGCCGAGATGACCAGCACACCGCCGATCAGGAACACTTTGAGAATGGTGGAGCGGCCCACGTACAGTTCGGATACTCTCCCTGGTCTACCCTTAAACATAGCAGTCACCTGATCTGCTCCGCTCCTCCCATATACGACTGGAGGACTTTTGGAATAGTTATAGTGCCATCTTCGTTCTGCCAATTCTCCATAATGGCCGCCATCAGACGCGGCAGGGCCAGCCCGGAACCGTTGAGCGTGTGCGGGAAGACTGGTTTCTTGTTGGCATCGCGATATCTCAGGTTCATACGTCGGGCCTGAAACGACTCAAAATTGGAAATCGAAGATATTTCGAGATACCGTCCCACCCCAGCCGACCAAAGTTCCAGATCGTATGTTTTGGCCGAGGCAAACGACAGGTCACCGGTCGCCAGCGTGGCGACACGGTAATGCAGGTTAAGCCCCTGGAGCACTTTTTCAGCCTGCGCCGTAAGAGTCTCGAGTTCGTTATAGGAATCATCCGGTTTGACAATTTTCACCATCTCCACTTTGTCAAACTGATGCACGCGTAATAGTCCGCGAGTATCTTTGCCGGCCGCTCCCGCCTCACGACGAAAACAGGGCGAATGGGCCACTAATTTGATCGGCAACTGTTCTTCAGCTATTATCTGTTGGCGATACAGATTGGTCACCGACACTTCGGCAGTGGGAATCAGCCAGAGGTCATCAGACTCGACGTGATACATATCATCAGCCAGTTTAGGCAGTTGCCCGGTACCGAACATACTATCGCCCGTTACCAGAAACGGAACGGCGACTTCGACAAAGCCGTCGGCGATGTGCAGATCGAGCATATATTGAATCAGAGCACGTTGCAATCGGGCACCCATACCTCGAAGTGTCCAGAAACCGGAACCAGACATGGCGGTGGCGGCAGAGAGATCCAACAGACCAAGTTTTTCACCGATTTCCCAGTGGGGCAAAACTTTGAAATTATACTCTGATTTGGTGCCCCATTCACGAATCACCTGATTGGCCAACTCGTCTCGACCAATCGGCACTGACTCGTGCGGTAGATTAGGAACCCGGGCAGTCTGCTCACTCAGTCTGGTTTCAATATCCCGAAGTGCCTGATCCTTAGCGGCTATCTGCTCACCCAATTGTCGGGTAGCCAGGATCGCTTCCTCGGCATCCTCGCCGGCTTTCTTCTTCTTTGCGATCTGGGCACTGGCCTGGTTACGCTCCGCTTTGAGGCTTTCCACCTCGCGAATTATCTCACGGCGTTGCGTGTCCAGATCCAGAATCAGATCAATGTCACATTTGTCATTCTTGTTGACCGCACCGGCTTTTACCAAGTCCGGGTTATCGCGGATTATTTTAATATCCAGCATTGAGAATCCTCTGCTCTGCAACTCTCTTAGGAAACACCTAACGTAAAGTTCCAAGTTACCACAATTCAACGCAAATCACCAGTCCTCGGCGATGTGGTTTGTAGCGGATTACCCAATTGCCCCAAAAGTAAAATTAGTAATGCTCAAGAAAACTCTTGCAATTTCCGAAATTCTCATTAGATTCTCAGACTGCGGTATTTGAGAAGTTGAGGTTTTATTATGTCTAAAGTATGTGAAATTTGCGGAAAAAAAACTATGTTCGGGAACAACGTTTCCCACGCTCACAATATCACCAAGCGGCGTTTTGTGCCTAACCTGCAACGAGTTAGGGCTTTGGTCGACGGTAGCCCCAAGCGGATTCTGGTCTGCACATCTTGCATTAAGGCTGGCAAAGTGACTAAGAACATCAAGAAGAAACGCCCACAGCCAACGACAACTTAGGCTTTCTAAATGTAAGAAAACGTCAAAACCGCCCTTTCGGGCGGTTTTTTTGTGGTTAGAAATCTTAGGTATTTAACAAAAAAACAGTTCCGCCAGGTCATGGCACCCGGCGGAACGCAATATAACCTATCCTATGGCAAATCGTGTGTAACTATATCGAAAGCAGAGATGTCACACTTTTAGCCGAAATCATACTGTGTCCCATAAGAGCAAGCGAGACCTGCGATTTAATCAAACTCGCTGTGAACCTCGACATTTCGGCGGCGTAATCGACATCGCTGATCGCCGACTCAGCCGCAGTCAGGTTCTGGCGAGTAACCTCAAGCGACTGGCGTTGGCTCTCAAATTCGTTTTTCTGTGTGGCCCCCAAATTAATTGTGATATCATCAAGTTCACTGGTAGCGGCATCGATTTTTTCCAGGGATGCGGCGGCCGCTTCTGCCGATGAAAGATCAATGTCCATCAGTTCACTTACCGAAGCCAGGGATCCATCGGAACCGTCAAGGGTAGCCGCACCATTATAATGAGCATTGGCAATTGTACTATTATAGGTGTTAACGATACTTTCGGCGGCGATAGCGTATGCCTCCTGAGCCTCTTCGGAGTTGAAAGCTGAATTAGCGGCTCCGACAGCTAATGAGCGCAACTCGGTTAGATCGTCACGCAATTCAATCACTGATGACGACACGGTCTGATATTTATTGATGTTAGCCGAGAGATTGTCAATTTCCTGGTTGAGTGAAGCTATTTGACTCTGCAACTGTTTCGAGATAACCAGGCCGGCCGGATCATCCTTGGCGTGATTGATACGCTTGCCGGTGACTAACCGCTCCAAAGAACTATACAGATTATCAAGATTTCTGTTGAGGCCGAGAACGGTCATTGTTGCCCCAAGATCAGTTCGAATACCGAGTCCCATAATTGGTCCCTTCCACAGCGCCCCGTGACGCGTTTCAAATTCATTGAAATAGTGCGCAAGCGATGTGCCACCGATAGGATTCTGGGATAGCGGTGCTATCAGCCGATTTCGCCAAGCAGTTCAAAATGCCAGCGAAAAAAAGAGCTAAAAGTATGGGGGCATTCCCACAGTATGAGCCGGAAAGTAGCCATAATAATTAGGGTTTGCTGAATAAAGTCTAAGTCTTTATCTGTTAATAGATAT
>JAGGTI010000028.1 GCA_021163775.1 Candidatus Zixiibacteriota bacterium | reverse complement strand
TCTTCTTTCTTTATAGCATTAATCGGCTTCAAATGATTCCGATTGAGCTGTATTGACCGCCCATCGGCCAATTCACAGAAAGCAATGCCATTTCTGGAACGAATATATCGCAAATGGGTTCCGTAGAAAACGAAGTGCGGAGTGGGATAAATCGAATCGTTTGCGGTTAGATTAGCCTTCCATGAGGATACAATATGACAGGCCTTCTTCTGAAATGTGTGTGCCGCTCGTTGCGAAATGGTACATAGAAAACGCCTGTCCACCCATCCAGCGTAGCCATCTGATTGTTGTATTCGACAATAGCCGTGACGCACACCGCCGGTTCGAACAACCTCTCCAAACAGCAACTGACTAAGTCGCTCAGCTTCAAAACGAGGCTCGGCTCGAAGGTCAAGGAGATTGGTTGTGACCATAGCATATTTCACGGTACCATCGTAGAATACGCCCGACTAATATGCAATAAAAAACCGGGCCAATGACCCGGTTTCCTACAGCGAACAGCTATCAAATTCACTTCTTCAAATCACTCAGCATAGTACCAATATTGTTCAAAGCGGTTTTGATATTCTCCACCGAGTTGGCGTATGAGAAGCGTACATACCCTTCACCATACTCACCAAAGGCAGTTCCTGACAAACAGGCTACTCCGGCCTTATCCAGGGCGAGATCGGCGAACTGGTTCGAGGTCAGACCAGTACCGGTGATGTTCGGAAAGACATAGAAAGCGCCTTCCGGCCGTAGACAACTGACACCATCAAGAGCGTTGAGACCATCGACAATAACGTCTCTCCGTCTCCGGAATTCGGCCACCATCTTGTCGATCTCATCCTGTGGGCCATTCAGAGCTTCGATCATGGCATGCTGGGTGAAAGTGGCAGTCGATGAAAAAGCGTTGATCGCCAGCGTGAACATATAATCGGCCAGCTTTTTTGGCATGCAGGCAAAACCTAACCGCCAGCCGGTCATTGCGTAGGTTTTCGACAAGCCATCAATCGCCACCGTGCGATCCATTGCTCCGGGAATCGCCGCGATCGACTTAAATTCGGTATCATAGACGATACGCGAATAAATCTCATCTGATAGCACCCATAAGTCGTGCTTATTGGCGATGGCATAGATCGCTTCCAGGTCTTCCCAGGTCAACTGTCCGCCGGTCGGATTCTCCGGCGAGTTAAGAATGATCATGCGCGTCTTGGGCGTGATCAATTTTTCCAGATCGCTGACACGGAAACGGAAATCATTTTCTTCGCGAAGCTTGACCGGCACCGGGATCGCTCCGAGGAAACGAGTAACCGAACGATATGTCGGGTATCCCGGATTGGGGACGATAATTTCATCACCTGGATTTATCAAGCAGACCATTGAGCAGAAAATCAACGGTTTGCAGCCCGGCATGATGATCGCGTTTTCGGCTGACCATTTGACATTTCGCGTGCGTGACATGTACTCGGCTACCGCCTCACGTCCTTCAGGGAGACCACCCGAAGGAGCATAGTGCGTGTGTCCGGCGTGGATCGCTTTGCAAGCGGCCTCTGAGATATTATGGGGGGTGTCAAAATCCGGCTCGCCAATCTGCAGATGAATAATCTTCTTACCTTCGCGTTCCATCTGGCGCGCTTTCGCCAGCACTACAAACGCACCTTCCGATTCAAGTTGAGTAATACTGTCGGCGTACTGTATCATTTTAGTCCTCGCAGTCTTCTATGGTCAAAGTAACATTTTTGCTTTCAAGGCGATATGCTCAGCCGCAAGGCCAAACTCTTTCACCAATTCCCAAGGTGGTCCGGTCTTACCGAATCGATCCTCAACCCCGATCATATCAAACCGAGGCATACTGTCTTTTCCTCCACAGGCGCGAGCTATCACAGCCGCAACCCGATTACCCAAACCACCAACCTGATGCTCTTCAGCGGTCAAAACAACTTTGGTCTCGGTCGCGGCCCGCGTGATAGCCTCGTTGTCCAGCGGTTTAATCGTGTGCAAATGTAACACGCGCGATTCTATGTTGAGTTCCTGCTTGAGGATATAAGCGGCGCGAAGCGCTTCGGCAGTTTCCGGTCCACAAGATATTATCGTCAGCGTTTCTTGTTCATCCTCATACTCAGAAGCCAGCGAAACATCAAAAGCATCTACAAACCGATCAGATTCACGGCGCAGTCTAAAGACTAACCCTTCACCAAAGCGGAAAGGCGTGTCAATCCTGGTCACCAGCGGGGTTGCTTCACGCGCCAACCGCAGATACTTGGGCCCAACGACATCAAAGAGCAGGGCACGGGTCATTTTTTCGGTTTCTATCGCATCGCACGGTACCCCCATGTGCATATTCGGCAAACCGGGAATCTGAAACATCGATTCCAATTCCTGATGTGTCGCACCGTCCGGTCCGACCGACACTCCCCCGTGCGCACCCACAACCAGAACATTCAGGTTTGAGTAGCAGACCGATACTCTTAGTTGGTCAAGGTTGCGCGTCGATGAAAAGACACCGTACGTACCAAACACCGGCAGTTTTCCTTCTTTGGCTAACCCGGCGGCAAGTGAAGTTGCGTTTTGCTCGGCAATCCCAACTGAGATGAATCGTTTCCGACGTTCCGGATGGTTCTTATAGAAATCAGAAATACAGATTGAATCAGAGATATCCGCCCCGATACAGACAATGCGCTCATCGTCACCGTTTTTCTCAAGCGCACGTCCAAACCCAAACCGGGTCGGCTCCATATCAACCCGCATTTTGTTGGTAGCGTTCCACCAGTAGTTTCGAGAATATATCGGCATGCTGTCCGCGACCTGTTGCTCTACTTTCCTTTGCGATTTGCCTGCTTGTCCGAGGAGTCCATCGACATCAAATTTGTTGGTCACCTGAAGCTCTTCAAGCGCCTGACCAAGCTGTTCCCGGTTCGGTGGCCTGCCGTGCCAACCGACCTGGTCCTCCATGAACGACACACCCTTACCTTTGACAGTATTGCAGATAATCACTATCGGCTTGCTGTCATCATCACGGTTGCGGGCCTGCTCGAGAGTTTCGACCAGTGCGGTTAGGTCGTGGCCATCAATCTCGACAGTATTCCAGCCAAACGATCGGTATTTGTCCGCGAGTGGTTCGATATTCATAATCTCATCGGTTCGACCATCAATCTGCAGGCGATTCTTATCTACTATCGCGATCAGGTTACCCAGCCGGTAATTTCCGGCTGACATCACCGCTTCCCAAACAGAACCTTCCTGTTGTTCGCCATCAGACATTATCACAAAGGTGCGATAATCTTTACTATCCTGACGAGCGGCCAACGCTACACCGACACCGAGCGACAAGCCCTGACCCAACGAACCTGTTGAGAATTCAATTCCGGGAAGGTCACGCCAATGCGGATGCCCTTGCAAACGGCTGTTCAGTTGGCGCAATGTGACAAGTTCTTTTTCATCTAAATAGCCAGTGACTGCCAAAGCAACATAGAGCGCCGGAGCTTTGTGCCCGGCCGACCAGATGATGCGGTCGCGATCTTCCCACTCTGGATTGTCAGGGTCGTGCCGTGCGACTCCTAAATAGAGTGCTGTAGCTATGTCCATGACACCCAGTGTCCCGCCCGAATGACCAGAGCCGGCGGCACACAGTGATATCAAGGCCAAACCCCGCATTTGCGCCGCTTCCAGTTTAAGCTCCGCGGGTGAATACGTACGAATCGTTTGCAATGTCGCTGAATCTGTCAGGGGCACTTCGTAAATCCTCGTTAAGTTATCATCTCAGAGCCAAATTAGGCGTCAACAGTCGCGTCTGTCAATCGGTTTGCGGGACGATCTGCTGGAATAGAGCAATGATCTTGCGACGCAAAATAGCAGGCGTCCGGTTGTTGAGTATCACGCGATCTGCTTTTTTTTGGTATTCACTAAACGAAAGCTGGGCGCGTTGGCGGGCGAGGGCGTCTTCCCTGGTAATACCTCGGGCGCGCAATCGATTTAATCTAATCTGAAGACCGGCATGGATCACCAGCACGAAATCGACTTTGCGATCCATTTGCCAGTGGAGCAACAGAGCGGCATCAATTACAACCAGTCGGTTTCGATCAGCGGCCCGTACCTGCCGCCACAACTCTTTCAAAAGATACGGATGAACCAGCCGATTCAATTTGTCTCTGGAATCTTTATCTCGAAAGGCAACCGTCGCAAGTTGCTTGCGACGCAATTTACCTTTCGCGCCAACGATGTCCTCGCCAAATGTCTTCACGAGCTTCTTGAGGAGCGCTGGAGATTGTTCGACAACATCACGCCCAATACGGTCAGCATCGACTATGATTGCACCAAGCTCACGGAATATATCCGCCGCACTGGTCTTTCCCGCGCCAATCTGTCCGGTTAGGCCGATTATCATATTTTCTACTCTCCAATAGTGCGACTATCTAACAAAGAGACTACTTCGCTTCCAGCCAGTTGGAGCCGTGGCCCATGTCGGCCACTAACGGTACTTTCAGGTCAGCAGCTTTTTCCATCCCGGATTTGACCAGTTTCTCTACGTCCGCTAACTCTTTCTTGTGGACGTCGAACACCAGCTCATCGTGTACCTGCAAGACCATCCGGGTTCGCATTGGCTTGAGTTTTTCATGGATATCCAGCATAGCAATCTTGATAATCTCTGCCGCACTGCCCTGGATCGGTGTGTTAATCGCGATCCGCTCGGCAAACTGCCGTGCCTGACGATTAGGGTCGTTTATCTGTGGAATCTGGCGATGCCGACCGAACATCGTGGTCACGTAGCCATTGTCACGGGCGAACGCGATAGTCTCATCTATGTAGGTTTTAATACCGGGATAACGAGCCAGGTAATTGTCGATAAACTGTCGTGACTCCTCGACACTCATGCCGGTTTGTTGTGACAGACCATACGCCGAGACACCGTAGATGATAGCGAAATTGGCGGTCTTGGCCATGCGACGCATATCGCTCGTCACTTTGTCGGGGGCAACTTCAAAAACCTCAGACGCCGTCCGGGTGTGAATGTCTTCATTGTTGTTAAACGCCTCTATCAACGATGGGTCATTGGTATAATGCGCCAACACTCGCAGTTCAATCTGGCTGTAATCCGCCGCCAGCAAAACATGGTCTTTGTCGCGAGGTACAAAAGCCTTGCGAATCTGGCGTCCTTCTTCGGTGCGAATGGGGATATTCTGCAGGTTGGGGTTAGTTGATGATAGTCGTCCGGTGGTCGCGATCGTCTGGTTGAACGAAGTATGCACCCGTCCGGTCTGTGGGTTGATCAGTTTCGGTATGGCGTCAATATAAGTGTTCTTGAGCTTAGTGAGTTGTCGGTAATTTAGAATCAGTTTCGGGAAATCATGCAAAGCGGCCAGTTCTTCGAGCACACGAACATCAGTTGAGTAACCGGTTTTCTTGGCGGTCTTGCCTTTTGTTGGCAGACCAAGTTTGTCAAACAGAATGTGCCCCAATTGCTGGATCGAATTGATATTGAACTGACCACCGGCGATCTTGAAAATCTCAATTTTGGTCTGTTCGAGCTGTTCGGTCATATCGTCTGATAGCTCACCGAGAAAAGCATCATCGACTCGGATTCCTTCCGTCTCCATTGATGCCAGAACTTTAATCAACGGTAGTTCGATATCGTAATACAGCGAACGTGCTTCCGACTTGTTGATCTGTTCAAGCAGGAGCGATGTCAACCTCAGAGTGTAATCGGAATCCTCGACCGCATAGGTGGTCGCTTTGTCGATTGGAACGATATCGAACGTCTTCTGATTTTTGCCGCTACCAATCAAATCGGAGATCGGTTGCATTTCGTGCTCGCAGTATTGTAGAGCTAGAGCATCGAGTGAATGTCGACGTGCGAGCGGATCGACTACAAATGAAGCGAGCATAGTATCGAACGAGATTGGTTCAATCTCAATTCCTGAGTTCCATAGAACCCGAAGGTCATATTTGAGATTCTGTCCGGTCTTGCGGATATTCTTGTTTTCGAGCAATTTCTTAAGTAGTGGCAATGCTTGTTCGGTTGGCAGGTTCTTGTCTTGATCTGTCGTATGACCCAGCGGAATGTAGTACCCCCTTCCAGATTCAATTGAAAGAGAAACGCCCACCAATTTAGCCAGGAGAGGGTCAAGCGAAGTTGTTTCGGTATCAACCGCAATGATATCCGCTTTGGTGAGTTTGGTGACCAATTTTTCGAGATCCGCAATTGTGCCAACTGTGCGGTAATCACCCAAAGCTACCTCTACCTGCTCTGTCACAGATTTATCGGCCACTTCGGGTAGAATCTGTTTCAACAGTCGGTTAAACTCCAATTCCAGAAATAGTTTGCTCACGACGTCGAAATCGGGAGGACGACGTTGCATGAGGTTTAGATCAAATTTGATTGGCACATCGGTTTTGATCGTCACCAGTTCTTTTGACATCTTTGCCAACTCAATGTTATCGGCCACTTTCTGCCGCACACCTTTGGCTTTAATTTGCTCGCAGTTATCAAGCACACCCTCCAGAGTCCCGAACTGCTCCAGCAGTTTGTCAGCCGTTTTCGGCCCGATTCCTGGTATGCCGGGGACGTTATCCGAGGTGTCCCCCATAAGCGCCAGTTTGTCTATCACAGATTCGGGATACACTCCGAACTTGTCTTTCACTTCCTCGTGGCCGAGCCGTTCTGGTTTCTCTGATGCTTTCTTCGGGGTATAGATTCGCACTCGATCATTTACCAGTTGAAAGAAATCCTTGTCACCGGTGACACACCAGACTTCGCAGTTGGCTTCGGCACCCTGCCGAGCGAAAGTACCGATAATATCATCCGCTTCATAACCTTCAAGTTCAAACGATGCGATATTGAGTGTCTCTACCACTTGATGGATACGCGGGATTTGCGCCGCCAGGTCATCAGGCATCTTCGACCGGGTCGATTTGTATTCAGGATACATTTTATGACGGAACGTGGGTTTCTTAGTGTCAAACACAACCGCCAGATAATCCGGTTCTTCCTCGCGCAGTATTTTCAACAGTGAGTTAACCAGACCGTAAGAGGCAGAAGTGTCCTCACCTTTGGAGTTGATCAGCGGGTTATGGATAAAAGCATAGTACGCCCGGTAGAACATCGCCGAACCATCAATCAAGAACAGCCGCTTTGACTTACTGGTGCTCATCGATACAACCCATTCTTGATTATATAATCAGCCACCTGAGGCGATACCAAACGTTTCAGCTCGTTGTCGGTCACACCTTGACGCACAGCTTCACGGATGTCTGTGGACGATATGTCAACAAGCTTCGTTTCAATAATGTCTATTTTCATCTGAGGATAGTCATCAATCGCGTCCAGATTGGCACCGGGGCGATACCCAACCAATAGATGGACTTCGTCAAGAAGTGTTTCCCAATGGTGCCATGTCTTTAGCTGAACCAGGTTATCGGCTCCGATTATAAATCTAAAATCAACATCTTTATATTTCTGTCTCAGTGCCCGAATCGTTCTTAGTGTATAACTGGGACGCTTGAGATCTTTTTCGATTGTGCAAACGGATAAACGCGGTTCGCTTTCACAAACCATTTGTAGCATAACCACACGGTCCGAAAACGTCGCATGCGGTTGCTTGTCGCGATGTGGTGGATCAAAGGCTGGTGTCAGAAAAACACCGTCAAGTTGTCGGTCCTCAAAAATCTCTGTCGCAATCGCCAAATGGCCCAGATGGACCGGGTCAAAAACCCCTCCCAGTATACCCCACTTCTGTCCCGGCTCAGGAGCCGGCATTGGCAGTATCAACCTCGCCTATCGGCTGGTCGTCCATACTCTGGAGATATTCATCGATCTTCCGGTTCTCTTTTTCGTCCTGTCCGCAAACTATCTGGTAGCGTTCAAAGCGGCTCCGGGCCAATGTGAAGTCACTCGCATCGTATGCCTCTACCCCACCTTTGTAAACGGCTTCACAGGAAAGTCGGGCGGCCTCATCGGCCCGTTCATGGTTTGGATAGACAGTGCGGAAATTCTCGAACCGTTCGTGGGCTTCATCCCAATCGTGGCTATGGAAATAGGTGTCGGCCATTTCGAATGTTGCGTTAGCCGCGTAATCGGTATCTGTGTAGTTGTCAATCACCTGCTGAAAGTAAACACGTGCCGCACGGTAATCAGCAATTCGAGTATAAACTATACCGCTTTCAAATAATTTCCTGGCCAAACGTGAACGAGCCTCGACCATATAGGCTTGGGCATCTTCTGTCGCGTCTGACTCCGGGTAGTCAATGAGAAAATCGTTGAACTGCTGAATAGCTGTATACAGGTCGGTCTGATCCAAACCGTAATGTTCTGGTGTCCCCTTGTAGAAACAGACTGCCCGCATCAATTGAGCCTGAGGCGCAAAGGACGAGGCCGGATAATTGAGCAATAGCCGATTGAATTCTACTTTGGCCAGTACATAATCGTGCCGGTCAAAATAGGTCATGGCCAGGTAATACTGTGCGGTATCAACCATGCTCTCACCGGGAAAGTTGAAAATCACCGTTTGGAATGCTTCAATAGCATCCAACTGTTTCCGATTTTCATACTTTTCCATGCCCAATTCAAAAAGCTCGCGGGCATCCAGTGCGGCCATACTTACACGACCGCCACATCCCAAAACTCCGACTATCAGAACAAGCGGGAGCAGAATACGAATCAATAATGCTGTCAAACCTGATATGTCTCCTTCAGCATACGGTATTTTTCTTCTATGGTCTTCAGGTATCGACCGGGCAACGGGCGATCTTGTCGCATCAGACGGCGAAGACGTGTCTCTCCCATATTATACGAAACAAGTGCCTTCTTGACGTCACCAAATTTGAGTACTTGTTCAAATAGATGACGGATACCAACCTTGATGTTCGACTCAGGCTCTCGCAAAGTTTCCGTTCCACTCCAATCGACACCAGCTCGCGGGGCCACATCTTCTCCCACATACGGAATTACCTGCATCAGGCCGCGCGCCCCTTTAGATGAAACCTGTCCCTTGCGGAAAGATGATTCGGTCAGGATGATGGCCATTACGAACATTGGATCATAGCCGTACTTGTGGCTCTCGTCATAGATTACATCGGCCAAACGACCAACTTCATCTCGATTGAAACCTATTTGGAAATCATCTATTGCCTTGAATATCTGAAGTCGTTCTTCAAGTTCATTGATACGTGTCTGTTGAAATGAAATCTGTCGTTCAAGTTGGTACTTATCGGCGATCAAATAAACCAACAGGCCGGATTGAACAAGATAGATCAAAACCAGCAAGAAGGCGATTGGTCGCGATAGAAATATCCCTAACTTATCAAACTGAATCATAGTTTGGCTGTCACCACAGTACCCTTCAGGTCGTATCCTTCAGCCTGCTCAATTCTTACCCGACAGAACTCACCTACTTTTGGTTGTCCGCCGACAACTATCACTTCCTGATCAATCTCCGGGCAATCGCCGCGAGTTCGTCCCACCGCTGGCCCGTCTGTTTCGACGGTGTCAATGATAACCTCTACTATGTTTCCGATCAAGGAGTTATTCCTCTCGAAAGCGATCTCCATCTGGAGCATCATCAGGCGATCCTGGCGCTCAATCTTGATTTCGTCCGGTATCTGGTCGGGTAGAGTTGCGGCGCTAGTGCCCTCCTCGGCTGAGAACGCCAGAACCCCAACTCGATCAAACCGGTTGTCCTCGACAAACTCGCACAATTCGTCGAAATGCGCCTCGGTTTCGCCGGGGAATCCGACCATAAAACTGGCCCGAATAACCGCATCCGGGCTATATTCCCGAATTTTAGCCAGTAGTCTTTCGATTGTATCTCGTCTGGTTTCGCGCTTCATCGACCGAAGAATATCGCTATTGATGTGTTGTAGAGGCAGGTCAAAGTAGTTGACAGTTTTGTTCTTCGCGGCCAGGTGTTTGATCAGATTGTCACTGGTACGAGCCGGATGAAGGTAAAGCAGGCGAATCCACTCGATCCCAGTCACCTTTCCCAAAGCATCAAGTAAATCGACCAACCCATACTCCCAGCCACTTTCACTGCCCCATAGAGTTGCTTCCTGCGATACGAGAATCAATTCACGCTTGCCATTAGCGGCAAGAAATTCAGCTTCGTTGAGAATCGATTTGAACGGTCGACTGCGGTATTTACCCCGCATCAGAGGAATAGCGCAATAACTGCATTTGCGATCACAGCCGTCAGATATCTTCAGATAGGCGTATGGCAATCCATCGCCAATATGACGACTATTCCAGTCAAGGTAAGCCAGATCGCGAACGTCCTGTCGAACAGTTTTCCGCAGGCGGGACGAATCGGTCACAGCGTCGGCTATCGAATCAAGCGCGCCCAGTCCAAAGGCACCGTCTAATTCGTTCATGTCAGTCAGTAGTTCGTCGCCATACCGCTGGGTCAGACAGCCCGTAGCGTATACCCTTTTGACACTCCCGCTATTTTTCAGCTGGGCCAAATCCAAGATGGCATTAATGGATTCTTCCTTAGCGGCCTGAATAAAACCGCAGGTATTGACTATAATTGTCTCCGCCTCGTTTGGATCATCAACCGGCGTGTGACCAGCCGCAATCAGACGGGCGGCAATATAGTCGGCATCAACCTCGTTCTTGGGACAACCAAGCTTATGAACATAGAATTTCATGTCAGTACAGTTTTATGATTTCTGTCGACTCAGGGAAATTGGGAACGAACGCCGCGCTGTCACATTCAGACTGAAATGAGGATGCAGCTATCACGATCCGGTTGGTGTCGCCGTTGTCATCGATATATTCCAGGCAGTCCAATTCACCAGATTCAGTCAGAGTCAGAATGATAGTTTGGGGCAGGTTAGAGCCGGAATCGGCTTTTCTGGTAAGGGTATATTTGCCGGATGATAACGGTTGAATGTGATAGTGCTGATCAAGCTGGGTGATAAATCTGATCGTCTCGTCAGGTACCGCTGATGACTCTATCCGCTCCAACGTGACCTGCTCATTTTCGCCAGAGTAACTGTACAAGAACTCATTGTTCCTGAGATACCGATCCGGGCCGAGTAGGATATCGTAGCGATCATCGGCACTTATCAGAGCCGTCCCTGTGGTCGAGTCGACCGATTCAAATACGTCTGATTCCAGGATCGAGATAAACTCAAAACGACAGCAGTCAGCTTGAGTCATTCGATCAAGAACTGGGTGCAACGGGTCATTATCGGCCAGACTATCAGAGTGACTCGAACAGGCCAATAGTATTGTAAGGCAAATAGATAACATTAGAACTTATACGCCTGTAACACCACCTGGTTTAGGATGGTTTCTCCGCAACTCCGCCAGAAGTGCCGGAAAAGAGAGCGTCAATATAGGTCTGATCGACAAGAACCTCGCGTGCCTTGGAACCATCAAACGACGACACCACTCCAGCCTGCTCCAGTTTATCAATCAGTCTGGCCGCACGCTGGTAACCAATACCCAACCGGCGTTGCAACAACGATACCGATCCCTGCTTGTGACGAACCACAACCTCGCAGGACTCGCGGAATAGCGGATCGCCAAGATCAACCTCTATCTCGGTAGTCTCACCGGTTGCTTGCGAGATACCTTCAAGCGACATCATAGGAAGGCCCTGTTCTTTGATAAACCCAACAATTTTCTCGGTTTCTTCACTTGTTATGTAGGCACCATGCAGACGGATAGGTTCCGGTTGTCCGGTGGCCAGAAAGAGCATATCACCTGCCCCCAGTAGTTTCTCGGCCCCGTTGCCATCGATAATTGTCCGCGAATCAACCTTGGTGGCCACCTGAAACGCTATTCGAGCGGGGAAATTGGCCTTGATAAGGCCGGTGATGACGTCCACCGAAGGACGCTGAGTAGCAAGGATCAGGTGAATTCCTACTGCTCGAGCCATCTGCGCTAAACGGGTGATCAGCACTTCGACTTTGGACGAAGTAGCCGACATCATCAAGTCAGCCAGTTCATCAACGCAGACTACAATGTAGGGTAACTTGGATTCTTCGGTCTTCTGGCGTTTGTTGAAGTCATCAATATTTCGAACTGAGGCTTCGGCCAGTTTGCGATAGCGTTTCTCCATTTCGGCGACAATATCAACCAGTACCCGTTCAGCTCGTTTTGGGTTGGTAACCACCGGTCGACCCATATGCGGGATATTGGAATAAACCGACAGTTCAAGCATCTTCGGGTCGATGAAGACAAAACGAACATGTAAAGGATGCAGTTTGTAGATCAGTGATGTGATTATTGTGTTGATACAGACCGATTTTCCGGCCCCTGTCGCTCCAGCAATCAATAGGTGCGGCATTTTTGCCAAGTCGGCCACATACGGTTTTCCGGCGATTGTCTTGCCCAGCGCGAGTGGCAACTTATAACGTGAGTTGCCATACACCTCAGAAACAAGCATGTCTTTCAAAGAGACGATTTGCGGGTTACGATTAGGAATCTCAATACCAACCGCCGCTTTGCCAGGGATCGGCGCAACAATTCTTATTCTCTTGGCTTTTAGCGCCAGTGCCAAATCGTCAGCAAGACCGACAATGCGGTTAATTTTAACTCCCACACCAGGTTTGAACTCAAATCGTGTAATTATTGGTCCGGGGTAGGATTCAATGGGGCCATCAATGTTTACCTGAAATGTCTCAAGTGTTTCTTTAAGCATGCGGGCGGTCATGCGAAGTTCTTCAGGTGTAACTGTGGAACCGATCTGTACCGGATCGTCCAGCAAGTCAAGCGTTGGGTAGGCGTACTCTATCGACTCCACCTGCAATGGCTCAGTAGTTGTCCGTTTCAGCGTTGTCTTACGGCGCGGAGGCTTATTATTGGAGTCAGTATCATTTGGTGATATCTCATGTTCGGATTCCAAAAAGAGATCATCAGTTGGGGTGTCGTTGCTGTTATTCTCTGAGACTTCTGACTCTTTTGTCAGTTCATCTTCCGATGATTCCGATTGACCGCCACCAAACCAACGAAACTCGCTTAAACGGGACACAAAGCTCTTGATGGTCGACCAGATGGATCGCACAAAATCAAAACGAGGCCGTGGAATGCTAAACGTAAACAAACTTCGCACAGGTGTGAAGACAAACAGTATAATCGCTGTTAGTCCGCCAGCAAGCACGTAGGTACCCCAGCCACCTACGACCCGGATCAAAAACCCAGTGAGCTTAACGATCAGATAGCCGCCAATAGCATCGGTATCGCCACTTATTGATACAACAGAAAGGTAATGGATATTATAGATAATCGTGCATAATAGAGCCAGCGTGAAGGCAATCACCCCCGCCGCTTTCATCCGATCGGCCATTTCCGACGCAAACATCCGGAGTGAAACCAACAACAGACCAAACGGCAGAAAATAGGCGAGCCAGCCCATAATCACCAACAGAGAGTATGAAAGATAAGCCCCCAGCATTCCGCCCTGGTTGCTATACTGAATCTCAAATGGATCAAGATGCTGATCCATTTTACCAGCAATACGGGCATCATCTAGCGGTGAGTTGGTCGCAAGCGCAATGAGGATCGTAATCGCGGCAATAAACGCCAATCCGCCGATAATCATCCTGACGCGGTCAATCTGTGATTTTTTCTTTCGTTTTGCCATATCCAATGGTGTCGAGATGTCTGTAAGGTCGCTCCCTGCTCAGAGTCAAAAAAGGAGGCAGGCTGAACAAAAACACCTGCCTCCTGGTATTTCGAACGTCACTTCTACTTGCGGATTGCCTCTTTCAGCCCTTTACCAGCCCGGAATACGGGAACTGTAGTGGCCGGGATATTGATAGCGGCACCGGTCTGTGGGTTGCGGCCGGTCCGTGCCTTGCGATTTGATACATCAAAAGTGCCAAATCCAGAGAAACTAACTTTTTTACCCTGCTTGAGCGTATTGGTGACATTCTCCATAAACGCTCCAAGAGCTTCCGTCGCCTGTTTCTTGCTGATGCCCGAAGAATCGGCCATGGCGGCAATCATCTCATCTTTAGTCATATCAGTGTTCCTTTCCTAAAACAAACACGTGAGAGGTTTTTTTTAGCCTATTACTAGCTTAAGAACCTCTCAGTCTAAGAATCTGTCAACAATAAAACGCCTAAAAAAGGCGTAAATAAGGGGAATTACAGCATTTTCGAAGAGATAAATGCAGGTGACGTATTATCGGAATTCCTGTAAATATGAGGTATTTAGTGTATTATGTGAGTTATCGATCTTGATCGCCGGAATAGCGGTAACAAACAACCTGAACCCCCAACCACGAGTGGAACCTGTTGGTACCCAATGGAAAGTGCCAGTCCAGCAGTGGATTGTCTTAATAATGTTGACCTGATTGGTGATCGTCTTTTTGGCTACAAAATCATAGTATTGCGAATAAGTCACCTGAGTGGTGGGTGTCAGGTTGAAATGCAGTGTGAATCGTACTGATGAGGTTTTTCTGAAATAATCCGTCCACTTACCAGTTTCGCTGTAATTGTATGAAGCCGAAATGTCCCATCCTTGGCGTCCAATTATTGGCGAAGGCGATGGAGCTAACCTACCCCCGACCTGATTAGCAGAATCAGCGCCGCGTGGAATCCTGCCGGGTACGTCATCGAAAAGAAACCTCTGTCCCTTGAGACTTATATTGGCATTCATCCGGAAACTGGTCATTTTCGGATTCCAAAAATCAAGCTTGTTGGTTCGCGGTTCCGTGTAAAATGAGTGGGACATTGAGGCATTGAAGCGGATTTTCTTCAGGAGATTTGACGAGATCCTGGTCTGTAAATTGGAAAAACGCAAACTGTCTTTTTCGAAATCATAGCTAAAAGAGTGACTCACCGACAGAAGTTCATAGTTTTGCTCAGCTTCGCCACGTTTAACCTTGGCTTGATATACATGACCTAATGAAACCGTCATCGATTGACTACGGGCTCCAGAGCGTGCGGAACCACCGGCATAGCTGGAAATTACCGGATGGCGGTCGATCTCAGGTACATATCTGTAAGAAACCGTTGGTGAAATAACCTGTCGCAGTCCTACCAGGCCGAATAGGTTGGGGCGTATCGTACCATACAGCTTGGTTGAAAACGACGCACCAAAATCGTAACGGTAGGCACGATAATTGGTCGAGGCGTCAATTCCGGCTAAACGTGATTGGTCGGTAGCATAAATCTTGAACCAGTTTTCGTTATATCTGAAACTGGGATTGAAAACAAAATGACGAGCCACAGTTAGTGGGAAGTTGAGACTTACCGCGTGATCCACCCGGGTGTAATCTTTGCGACTCCGATAGGACAGCGTATCCTCTGAAATGAGAGTGTAGATGGTGTCCACCAGAAATGTCGTGTCCGCCTCCATTGTGATTGTATCGACGATGACGATACTGGTGTCGATGGAAATGGTGCTGTCGATAACCGTATTCGCTATTGAGTCAAGCGTGATCCGGTAAGAGTAATTCTCCAATCGTGGCCGGTAGGTAACAATCATCTCATTGTACCAGTGACGCTGTAATTTGCCCTCGGAGTCGACCTTGCCACTGCCGAATGGTCGCACCGCCGGAAAAGTTACACCAAGCGATGGCAAGCGATCGGTACGTGACTTTTTGTCAAGATAATCATCGTGCTTGAGTGACCCTGAAATTGAAATCTTATTATCGAATCGTTTGGTGAAATTTACCTGCGACCGGATAACTCTATTTAGACGTTCGGCCAGGTTGGTCGAGTAATCATTGTAATAGGTCGGATCGGATCGCACATCACCGGAAGCACTCAACTTGAAACTGGGAGAGAACTCATGATTGTGTTTCGCTTGCAGTGTCCAGCGTGTTTTGCTATACTCGCGCACATTGACAACATCGTACACAGTCTCACGTCCCCAGTTGCCCGATATAGTGCCGTCGAAAGCGTACCGTTTACGATAGTTGATCCGGCTAAAAATATTCATCCGGTTGTGATCATCGAAGTAGTCAACCGCGCCCTGCCAATCCCAGTGTTCCGATGCCGCCCAGTAGTAACCAACATTGCGAATATACCTCTCCCCCCGTTCGATGTTACCCAGTGAAAACGGAAGGATCCCACTGTGTCGTCCCTTTTCCAGGGGAAAGACATAGTATGGCAAAACCAGCAGAGGCAGGCGGCCCAGGTAAAACACGACCGGCTTGGCAATCAGTTTTTTGCCTTCAATTAGTTTCAGATTGCTCGACTTGAAATGGAAATGGGGTTCATCGGCGTTGCAGGTTGTATAGCGTCCATTCTTGAGATAGAAAACATCTTTCTGCTGGCGGTACAATTCTTCGCCGTAAAAGAATCCGGTCTCGTAGTCCGACTTGGAAGTTACGATACGTCCCTTTTCAGTGTCGATCGAATAGCGCAGATAGTTACCAAGAAGATTCTGACTTTTGTCTTTCAGGACCACCGGAACCATGTTCGGTTGCAGACGCTCCGCAAACAAGTTATCGCTTTCGAGCGAATCGGTTGGAACCTCACCTGAGAATGCTTCGATAATACGATTTTGGGTGTCAAACTTGATTCGAAACGCCTCCAGCAATACGGTACCCGATTTGGTGCGGGCGTGCGACTGAAGTGTGATAAGTGAATCTTCAAGATTGTAAGTGATGTAGTCACCTTCGTACTCAACCGTGTCGGTGACAACCGTCAAAACGGTATCTTGCTTGATGCGGGTACTGCTCAGATAGGATCCAATCGCCCCCCCAATCACATCCACTTGCCGAAGTTGCTCGTTGTTCATTGTGAAGCGGATCGTGTCACCCGAGACCGAGTTCTCTTCCTGTTCTTCCTTGTGCACCGGGGCCGGGTAGTACCATGAATAAGCCTGATCGTAACAGGTAACAGTACGAAGATCGCCCGCGATGAAATCCATCAGGATTCGTTCTCCAGACAATACTGAGCGGTCATAAATCTCCGATACCGGGTTGATCGGCTCCACAAACTCGGCGTGGGCAGAATCAATCACGTCCACACGACGGACATTGGTTTTGTCCGATGTAATCGTAATGAACCGCCCCGAGATCTCGGATTTTTTGCGACGTAAAATCGGTTCCTCAAAAAGATCCAGAGTGTGTTCGTTGGTGTGCATAATCGCACAACCGGAAGTAGAACTGAAATCGATCGATGAAATCCGAACATTGCCTTCAGCTTCAGCAATGCTGTTGGTGGCATCGTACTCAACATAATCAGCGATAACCTCGATCATCCGACTACTGTCAGGATAATTGAGATAGACCGTAGGCCGTTCGTGCATATAGAAAAAATCGCGATTTCGGTCAAAGAAAGCATGGCGTCCAACCGCAAAAAGCGAGTCAGTACGAGACCAGAGTTCCACGTAGTCGCCTACCGCAACTGCTTGATTGGATATGAGATTGTATCGCACAGTGTCGGCCGCAAGCCGATAGTCACGATCGTCCACGACCACCTTGCCCCATAACAAGACCCGCTCACCCTTGGCCAGCATGGCTGAATCACAGTAAATCAAACCGGTTTCGGTTTCAAAGATTACAGCACCACTTACAAAGGTAGTGTCCTGGAACTTCGAGAAAATAAACTCGGTCTTGTCCGCGTAGAGTAGATCCAGTTTTCGAGCTACCTGAGCCTGTACACCGGCGGTTGCCAGCAGTACCAACAAAATGACAAAATATGTAATGTGACGTCTATTCATTTGTTAGCAATTTGCGTATTTCGTCTCGATATAACGCGACAGCATCCATGTCCGCGCCACCCAACTGCGCGGTTCCCTCGTTTCCGCCGCCTTTAAGCGAACAGCGCTCGGCCATATTTTTCGCCAACTTCCCAGCGTGAATTCCGGATTGGGATGCTGTCGCCAACAACAAGCGACCTTCAGTGACCAAAACTACCAACCCGCCTGTCTCATCGGCGGTAAGGGTAGCCAACCGAGTGACCATCGGTAATTCCAGCCCATCAATCGGTTCCACAACAATTTTACCAGCACCAGTTTCTATAACTTTGTTGGTCAGCGACTGCACTAGAGGGGGCAACATTTGCTTCTGAGTCTCGATCAGGCTTTGCCGCAATTCGCGATGCTCAATGCTCAGTTTGTCGATTTTGGCTACAAGATCGGAATGATGACAGGTGAACATCCGGGCCAAATGATCGGTCGTGTTAAAACGCTGAGTATAGTCTTCCACTGCCAACTTGCCCGCCAGATATTTGACCAGCAATCGCCCCCGGATTTTTTCTGTCCCTATAATTTTGACCAGACCGATCCCACCAGAGGTAGTACAATGAGTGCCTCCGCATGCCACATAGTCAAACTGACCTATCCGTATAATTCGCAGGTGGCCGTTACGCTTAGGTGGTTTTCGCAAAGGTAGAGTGGCTATCTTTGAGGCTTCAGCGAATATGATTTCGATCTCGACATTGTCGGCTATAATATCATTGGCTGCTGTCTCCAACTGTTGAACCTCATCTGGACTGAGCGAATTGGTATCAAATTCGACTGCGGCATACTCATCCCCAAGATGAACTGACATTGTTTCCAAATCGAACAGTCTATGAGCGGCCGCCGAGATAATATGTTGACCGGTATGGTTTCTACAATTGCGGTAACGTCGCTCCTTGTCGATCAGTCCGATAACACTCTGCCCTACTGGTGCGATTTCCGATTTGGACAGATGCCGGATATCACCGTCGTCACTGTCTATTACATCACAGATAACCGCACCGTTGAGGGTGCCGGTATCGAAAGATTGACCACCCGAAGTGGGATAGAAGGCCGTTCGATCTAACACCACATAATACAGATCTTTATGCTGACCAGAGGCCATTACTTTAGCCTCAAAATCCAACAGTGTAGAATCGTTGTAATACAGCCGTTCGGTCAAGTTATTTATCTTTCTGTCCTGCAATTGTGATATCGTACTCTGTGCTTCATTGTACACTCAAAAGTGATCCGCGTCTTATCTTTCAATCAGGATGCGACTACTGTGTTGGACAGTTTGCCCACACCTTCAACTCTGACAACAATCTTGTCACCAGGTTTCATCGGGGCAATTCCAGCTGGTGTACCGGTTGAAATAAGGTCACCCGGATAGAGAGTCATCACCCGCGAAATATAACTAATTAGGAACGGGATATCAAAGATCATCAGCGAGGTTCGGCCAGATTGCTTGACCTTATCGTTATGGATGCCTTCGACCAGCGTGTCAGCGTGGTTTAGCTTTGGGACGATCCAGGGTCCGACCGGGCAGAACGTGTCAAAGCCCTTGGCGCGAGACCATTGGCCGTCAACTTTCTGAAGGTCTCGGGCGGTGACATCATTGACGCATGTAAAACCAAATATATGTTTTTCAGCCGCTTCTTCAGAAATGTGATGCCCAGTCTTGCCAATCACAACGCCCAACTCAGCTTCATAATCAACCCGCTTTGATTCAGGCGGATGAACTATAGCTTCATTAGGACCGATGATCGACGATGGCGGTTTGAAGAATATAAGTGGCCGCTCCGGCGCGTTGTCAGCCGATTGTGACGCCTCCACATGCGCGTGATAGTTTAGCCCAATACAGATAATTTTGGATGGTTGTACTGGTGCCAGCAGATTAATAATTGACTGGGGCGATTCATTCGATTCGATGGGTTGCCCATCGGCCCAAGGCGCACGGTCAAGCACGGTTAACTTGTCATCTTCGAGAATACCGTAGCCGCCTTCAGGATGTGCGGCTGAAGTGAACCTGATATATCTTTTGTCCATTACTCAGTGATTCCTATTGCGTAATTTGAGGTAGTGTCAACATTACCCTTCAACATCCGTAGGCGTTAGTATCGTTCAGGGTGGGCATGTTTTGATGGAATTACAGCTACACCGAGACGATTCATCCTGTGAATTAACCGTTCTCTGTTTTCAGGGTCAACTGAATATCACAATTTCTTGCGTTTCCAGTGTCCCCGTGCGTGGCAATCCAGTAGCAGGTCTGCTGGAAACAGCTGAAGACCTGTGTTATTCCAGTGCTGTTGATTGGTTGACTTCAAGTACGGGTTTGATTGAAATCGACAAAGAGTTTCAATGGTTGATTTAGTAAGAAAGGGGCAGACGAGGGCGTCTGCCGCCCACGGAACAACACTCCTCGAAAATGTCTGGACTTTAGGACACCAGCTGAACTATTTTGGGATAAAGTGTTGCACTTCAAATGTGAGTCCAGCCCCTCGCTTCCGCGAGGGTGACGGACTGCTCGCTTGCCATTTCCGGGGCAGACAGGGGCTGGACATCTGCCGATCACTATATATGCCCGCGAGCACTCTAAATCTGAGAGAGGTAGTCCGGAGACAGTTTCTGATCTGTGGCTCGTTCGATCAGTTCCCGCCAGTCATAACGAGCTCCAAAACGAAAATAGCTGTGTGTCAGGAAAGAGCCTATCCCCTCATTATCAACGATCCGATCGTAGTGACTTCTCAGATAATTCATATTCTGAGCCACGGCACACTCACCAAGTAGTTGGTAGTAAGCGGCTAATGGTTGCTCAACGAATGATTTATTCCCGGCCCAGGGTGTTAGGTCATTATGACGCGGCAGTCCGACGTATTTCTCAAAGAGATCCCAGTACCGATCGTTCAAATTCTGGCTCGGATTGCGATAGGCATCATACTCCAGTCGCGCCTCAACCAACAAAAGTCGAATACGAAACAGTCTGATCGCTTGCTTGGCTCGAGTCAGGCGGATATGTAAATCATTAGAAGCACTTGTGATAGATTGCAACCACTCGGTTTCAATCGCTAAACGCTCAAACAGAGTGGATATCCCTTCAGACCAGGCAGGGTCAACGGTTCGCGCCAGAAGATCCGATTCCTGAGCCACCAGGACACCTCGCAGAGCAAGTGCTAACGCTCGCACCAGTGATGTGTAGCTTTGTATGCCGTCCGTTAGTCGGGCCACAACTCTGACATCGTGCCCCGGTACTACAACCAGAGCTACGGAGCGATCTCCTGCGACGTTATCTTCTGTCTTGTGCCAATAAATCGGTAACCGGTCAATATCAAATCCCAAGCCCGTGGCAAAACGTTTGAGATAGTTTTTTTGGGAATCGACTGGGAACAAAGCGTCGGCTTCCGCTATTGTTCGGCCAAAACGCGACTCCCAATCATAAACTTCCAGCTGTTCGGTTCCCATACTGGCTTTAAGTTCGTAAGCCAGATCGTTGTACGGTTCCCGTGTGATAGAGTCAACAGCATCAAGAAATTCCAGATAGGAAGCTGTCTTTATGCCAGCCAAATCAATAGTGAGCGACAAATAGTCATTATATCCCATTCGTCGCGTGGCCTGATTGCGAAGGCGGAACAGGCGCGCCAACTGCTGGGCAATTGCCTCGTCCGGATTCGACATGGTTCGATAGGCCAATTCTCTACTGCTCTTCCTCCCTGTGGTCAACACCATAGCTCGCAAAAATTCAGGCGATACAGAGTTACCTTTCCATTGACACCAGGGTTGGGCATAGAATTCTGTCAAAGAATCTCGCAATCCGCGAATTAGACGGCTGTCGTCAATCTGACCATGGACTACTACCGGATACACAATATCAAAGCGTCGCAAGTCTACATCTTTGGATAGCTGTGCTCGATATCCCCTAAGGGCCTTGTAAATGTGTGGTTTAGCAACAACATCCCGATGTAACTGAGTAAAGAAATCGAGAGAATCATCATCCTGTTCCCCAGCTCGGCGCCAGCGTTCCAGGTTGGTTCGATAATCAACCCATCCCAACTTGATTTCCAGACTGTCAATCGCCGTGCCAACATCCAAGCGGTTTGCCGCAAGTTGATTCTCATCACGACACGAGAGACTGCTCAATACCAAGCCAGCCGTCAGCATAGTTATCAAAAGAATATTCTTCATCGGAATCACATCCATATCAATTGATTCGATCCATGAACCAGGTCAGGGCCGCAATGTAGCCATTGATCCCCAAACCACTTATCTGTCCAACACAGACCGGCGCAATTACCGATTTATGCCGAAATGACTCTCGTGAGTATACATTGGAAATGTGGACTTCAATCGTCTGGATCACCACCGAAACAATAGCATCGCGGATAGCATAACTGTAATGCGTGAAAGCACCCGGGTTGATGATCAATCCCACACAGCCAGATGCTTCCCGCTGAATGCAGTCAATAATCTCACCCTCGTGATTACTCTGAAAGGCGACCAATTCAACACCACCAGAGGTTGCGCGCTTCGCCAAATCGGCTACTAATTCGTCCAAAGTGGTCGCACCATAGATTTCCGGCTCCCTCGTCCCCAGGAGATTGAGATTGGGACCATTGATGAGCAATATCTTCTTCATGGGAGATCTCTAACCTTCTGGTATCGTTTGAGCATTGCCACTAAAGCCGACCGCACTAATCGATGGTCAACGTTTTCACGAATTATCGGGTTACCTACGCGCTTAAGCATCACATATCTTTGATCGGTCGCCGAACGCTTTTTATCAAGTGCCATAGCACTCAAAATCTGTCTGGCGTCCATTTTGCGCTTCGGCACACAGATCATCAGCCGCTGAACCATATTCTGGTAAGTTTCGAGACCGGCCGATTGCATCCCAAGCTCTCGTCCCAGTTCCAAAGCGGAATCA
Organism: Candidatus Zixiibacteriota bacterium; assembly: GCA_021163775.1. Taxonomy (GTDB): domain Bacteria; phylum Zixibacteria; class MSB-5A5; order GN15; family FEB-12; genus JAGGTI01. Next base: position 10,113 of record JAGGTI010000028.1, on the reverse strand, counting down.
ACGCCAAGAATCACCGCCTCGCCGTGTAACAGCCGCCCAAACCCAAGCGTTTTTTCAATTCCGTGAGCGAAAGTGTGTCCAAAATTGAGCACCATGCGTGCGTCCGATTCACGTTCATCACACTCCACAACCTTCGACTTGAAACTCGCACAGGTATGAACCAGACGAGAAAGCATCTTCAAGTCGTATAGATCGCCCCGATTCAAATAGGTCTCCAGATCAGATATTGCCTTCTGACCACTCAATCCGGCGGTTTTGACTATCTCACCCAGACCGGTTGTCATTTGGCGTTCCGGTAATGTAGCCAGAAAGGAGAGATCTGATACAACAAAGTGTGGCTGATGAAAAGCACCAATAAGGTTCTTGCCTCGTCCATGGTTAATTCCGGTCTTGCCGCCAATTGCGGCATCGACCATACCAAGCAATGTTGTTGAAAGTACACCCCAGCGGACACCGCGAAGCACAGTTGCCGCCGCGAAGCCGATCAGATCGCTGGTAACTCCACCACCACAGACAAGCACGAAATCGTCCCGTGTGATCTTCTCGCTTAGAAGAAAGTCATAGATGCCGGATAGCACACCGACTGATTTGGCTTTTTCGCCCGATGGCACCACGAATTCGTATCGATATCGACTGGACAGACCAAAACTGCGCTGGACTGTCGCTCTATGAAGAGCGTAGAAATTGGCATCGTAGAAGACAAACAAGCGTGCATCTCCAACCTCGCGGCGTACATGACTCAAAAGTTTTGCCCCCAAGTTAGTTCCTACAATAATAGGGTAACTATGACCGGAAGTTCGGGCCGTGATCGTCTTCATACTATCTCCTGCCTACCTGCTTGAGCAACTGTCGTGTTACAAGAGTCGGTGTTTTCCCTGTGGTAGAAATAACTAAGTCAGCCAAACGATAGTTAGCAAGTCGCTTTTTCAGCAGAATTTCAATACGTGACATGTGTGCCTCACGAACTGTTTGACCTGCGGAGGGGGTGACATCCAGAAGCGGTCGATCCTGTTTGCCTTTGAGACGTCGATATATCTCTCTGCGACTACAACTGAGATAGATCACCAGACCGCGCTCGCCAGCTACCTTGCGAATTTCACGGCTTTCGAAGGCTCCCCCACCAAGAGCAACCACCGTCGACCGACGGCGATTCAATACATCAACGACTGTCTGTATTTCCTGCCGACGAAACGCCTGTTCTCCCTTGTGTCTAAAAATCTCTGCAATGGTCAGCCCGGTGTCGGTTTCAATGCGCTGATCGGTATCAATAAATCTGTATTTCAATCGGGAAGCAAGCAGTGGCCCTATTGTAGATTTGCCAGAACCCGAAAAGCCGATGAGAACTATGTGTCTGGTTGCCATTTTACCAACCCTGACAGTTAATTATTCACCCTTGCCGAAAACATCTTTATAGACTGGTTCGAAATCTACGCTATCTCCGGTCCAGAGTTCAAAAGATTTCAGCGCCTGGGCTACCAACATCACCGAACCATCGACAACCGGCACCGACTGTTCCCGCATCAGATTGATTGCCCGGTTGTTCTCGTTATAGTTCAGGTCAAAATAGCACTGTACACCAGACCAATTATGTTCAAGCTCAAACGGTGCGGTATCCGGATGATTCGCGCCTCCGAGCGGTGTACAGTTGATCACAATAGTCGGAGAGGCCCCAGTCTTTTCATCCTGATCATCAGTGTCAATTACAGTAGTAATCTCGATTGAAACCATCGCCTGACTCATCTCTTGCTTGAAAGTGCGCAGACCAGCGTTTGATCGGTTGCAAACCGTGAATTGTTTTATCCCAAAATCATGACATAGCGCATAGATAACCGCTCGGGCCGCCCCGCCACTACCAAAGATTAAAACCGGGCCTTCATTTAACGAAATTGACGCCCGCTTAAACGTATACGTCACACCGTAAGAATCGGTGTTATAGCCGAACAAACGACCATTCTTGATAGCAACTGAATTAACCGCCATAAGTGATTTGGCGATCGGGGATATTTCGTCAAGATACTCAATAACTGCCTGCTTGTGTGGAATCGTCACCGAAAAACCACTCACACCCTCGGAGACCAAACTATTCACACATTCACCAAGTTGTGTTCGATTGACCGAATGCAGATCGTACTGTCCAATCTGACCAGTATGCTTGGATATTGCCTCAAATATCCGCGGCATTTGCGAGTAGTACATATTCTCCCCGACCAAAGCAAAATGCAGAGGCTTGTTCATTGTGTTATTTGGTCCAACAGTTCAAAAAACTGCGGACAGGAAATATCCACCACTTCAGGATTGTCAATTGTCGATGGTCCCACTGCCCCTTGCGCGGCAATGGCAAAAGCCATCGCTATGCGATGATCCCCAAACGACACGAAATCACCGCCAGAAAGATCTTTCTTACCTTCAATAATAAGACCATCCTCCAACACCCCGCACGAAACCGACATCGCCCGCAGATTGTGTGCGATAGCTTCCAGGCGATTGGATTCCTTGACTCGCAACTCGGCGGCATCGCGAATAACTGTCTCACCTTCCGAAAAAGCCGCCAGTACAGCAACAATAGGGATCTCATCAATCAAACCAACGGTTGTTTCGCCTGCAATCTTGCGCGCTTTCAACTCACCACCGGTAACAGTTACATCGCCCCGCACTTCGCCGCTGACAATTAGGCGGTTATCGATCTCGACCTTGCAACCGATCGCTTTAAGATAATCCAAAAATGCAGTACGTGTGGGGTTCAGCCCGACGTCGGTGACTGTAACGGTTTGCCCTGACAATGCCGCCAAGGCGAAATAAAATGCGGCGGTGGAGATGTCACCTGGGATATCAATTTCACCACCAGTCAATTTTGATCGTGCTCCAAGAATGATTTCCTTACGGAACGATTCCGGCATCACCCGTCGTTTCTTGCGCGGATCAACAGGGTCCGGCTCCATTATCGGTTTGATCTCACGAATCTCAATATTGGTGCCTAAATGCCTGAGCATAAGTTCGGTGTGGTCACGAGTGATGAATTCCTCCCTTATCGTAACCGAACAGCCAGCCGCTAATCCTGCCAAAAGCAGAGCCGACTTGACCTGCGCCGAAGCTACCGGCATCTGATATTCGAAAGGAAGCAGTTTTCTGCCGCGAACGGTTATGGGAAGGTGTCCTTCGGAGTCGATCAATTCGGCTCCCATAGCTGTAAGCGGCTCGACAATTCGTTTCATAGGTCGGCTTGAAAGCGACTCATCGCCCGACAAAATAACCGCCAGATCGGTACCTGCGACCAGGCCCGCCAGCAGGCGCGTGGTCGTCCCCGAATTACCGCAATCGACAATTGTCTCCGCCTCGATATTCGGTTGGTCTGGTGGTTGTAAACGCACGTGATTATCAGCAAGTTTTTCTACTGTCACACCAAACGATTCAGCGGCACGAAGCGAAGCGGCACAGTCCGCATTGTCAGGAAAACCGGATACATCAATCGGCCCGTTAGATAAAATAGACATCAGAGCTGTCCGGTGTGCGATCGACTTGTCGCCCGGGACTGAAATTGCACCGCCTATTTTGCGGGCCGGTTTGAGATCACGTTTCACGAACAGGTCCTGTCCACGACTGGTGCCAGACGGCGCATTTCATTCATCAACTGTTCAAGCATAATCGGGGTCAACGATTGAGCACCATCGGAGAGCGCCTTTTCAGGCTGATGATGCACTTCTACAATAAGTCCGTCCGCGCCTGCCGCAATTGAGGCTCGTGCCATCGGAATAACTATTTCTCGTCGACCGGTCCCGTGCGATGGGTCAGTGATAATTGGCAGGTGACTGTTTCGCTTGATGAATGGTACCGCGGAAAGATCAAGTGTGTTCCGTGAATGGTCCGCGAATGTACGCACCCCGCGTTCGCACAGGATGACATTGTGGTTTCCCTCGGACATAATATACTCGGCCGCCATTAGGAATTCATCGAGCGTCGCGGCCTGTCCTCGCTTGAGCATAATCGGGGTTTTCAATCGTCCCGCTTTGCGCAACAACGAGAAATTCTGCATATTGCGGGCACCAATCTGGACGATGTCGGTGTACTGGGCTACTATTTCAATCGTCTCGGTGTCGACTGCCTCAGTGATGATTTTCAGACCAAACTTATCCCGCACTTTGGCGAGAATCTCCAGCCCTTTCTCGCCTAATCCCTGAAAACTGTACGGTGAAGTACGAGGTTTGAATGCTCCACCACGGAAGATTTTCGCGCCTGCCTTCACTACGTATTCGGCAATTGCAAAGCACTGATCCTCAGACTCCACCGAACAAGGCCCGGCCATAACAGTGAACTCATTACCCCCAACCAGTACTCCACCAACATTGACAACCGTATTTTCGGGATAGAATTCGCGGCTAACCAGTTTGTACGGACGGGTAACATGTATGATCTCTTGCACACCAGTAAGGGTGGCGATTCGGTCAGAATCGACCCTGGATTTGTTGCCGGTTACACCTATCGCAGTGCGCTGAGCACCAGGCATCGGATGCGCCGTCAAACCAAGCTTTTTAATTTCTTCGCACACTTTGGCTACCAGTTCCGGGGTAGCCTCATGCTCCATAACTACTAACATGGACAATTCCTTAAGAAGAGTATTTCAGGACACCGCATTTTCATTATGATAGATTGCCTGTCCTTGTTGTAATTATACCGTTTCATATCCGTTTCGAATTGATCACATCGCCTCAGGAGCCTGCAAGCCCAAAAGTCGCAGTCCCTCTTTGATAACGATTACCACTGCTTGAACTAACGCAACTCGCGCGCCAGTGAGCTTCTCATCGTCAGAGATTATCTTATCAATTCGATTATTCTTATCTTTACGCTGATATACACGGTTAAAAGCCGCCGCCAATTTCAGCAAGTAAGCCGCGATAAAGTACGGTTCATATTGTTCTGATGCGTCGCCGACCACTTCAGGGAAATCAGCCAAAAGTTCAATCACTCGCTGTTCTTCAGGTTGGTCAAGTAAATCGAATTCTATTACCGTCGGGATGTCCTGACCGTACCTGCGCAGAATCGAGCAAAGTCGGGCGTGAGTATATTGCAAGTATGGTCCGGTTTCGCCTTCGAAATTGAGCACTTCCGCCCAACGTAAATCAATATCGCGCTGGCTCCGAACCGATATCTGCGAGAAAATCACCGCCCCTACCCCGATCATTCTTGCGGTGTCCTCGAGATTTTTCAAGTCAGGATTCTTATCGCGAATTATTTGACCCGCAAGATCAGTTGCCTTGTCGATTACCTCTTCCAAAAGAACCGTATTGCCTTTGCGGGTTGACATCATCTGTCCGTCAAATTTAACCCAACCAAAGTCAACATGTTTCACCCGTCCGGTCATGCGCTCATCAGTCGCTAAGCGTTCGGCTTCCTCCAGCATAGCGACAGCCTTGAAACACTGCTTGAAATGATCCACTTGGGCAACGTTGACAACATACAATGATTTGTGGAAACCGTGGTACTTCTCCCACCGGTAGGCCAGGCCAGCCAGATCACGGGTAGCATACAGAGTGGCCCCATCAGATTTCCTCAAAAGTACTGGTGGTAATTGCTCATCTTCAAGATCAACAATCAATGCCCCCTCTGAGTGCGATGTCAACTGCGCCCGACGAAGCCGTTCAATCATCGGTTCCATTTTGTCGTTCAGGTCCGATTCACCACAGACCCAGTCGAAATGTACCCCGAGCATTTTGTATATCCGATCAAACTCAGCGTTGGACACTTTCTTGAACAATTTCCACAACCGTACCGCATCGGGTTCGCCGTTTTCCAGGGCCGCAAACGCCTGACGCGCATCTTCGTTGAGAGTATCGTCTCCGTGCGCCTCACGGTGGAATCGTACGTATAGTTTGAGAAGATTCTTGACGGCCTCACCTTTGAGGGTGTTTTCGTCGCCCCACTTGCTATAAGCGACGATCATCTTACCAAATTGGGTACCCCAATCTCCGGGAAAGTTGATGCCAACAACTTTGTAGCCAAGCTTCTTGTTAATCCGTTTCAGAGAATTCCCGAGGATGGTTGAACGAAGGTGTCCAATTCCAAACGGCTTGGCAATATTCGGAGAAGAGTACTCAACCAAGTAGGTTTGATCTTCATCTAATTCGCTGTCGCCGTAGTTATTTTCCTGGCGCAAAATCGTTGTTAACGTGCTACGGGTTATCGCCACAGCCGACACCCGCGCGTTCAGAAAACCGCCGACAGGTTCTGATTTGACCAGTTCTGACTTGTCATTCTCAATCAGAATTCGATTGGCCGCTTCGGAAATCTGCAACGCGATTTGTGGCGGGGCTTGTTTTAGGAGTCGCGCGTATGGAAAAACCGGCAAACAGAAACGGCCCATTGATGGATCCTTTGGAACCACCAAAGCATCATAGACTGTTTCAGCGAAAAACGGTCCGGAATCTCCCTCAGACTTATATGTCTCAGGAAAAACGATTCGGAATGCATCCGCTGTTGCCCCAGCGAAAATCTCTTTGTATTTGTCCTTAGCCATCTTAGTGCCTTACCCATCTCCAAAGAAGGCCTAATATCTCAAATTGAAAGGCGGATCGCAATCAATAATATATGTGGAATGATCGCTGTAGATCAATCAAGGGTGTGCCTGATATCGCCAAGCAGGCGGGATACTTCTTTAAGTCCTGAACGTTGGTTTTTTGCTAATCTAAAAGCACGAATTAAAGCCGAACCGATCACCACACCATCGGCATACCGGGCCAATCTGGCGGCTGAAGCTGGCGATGAGACACCGAAACCAGCCACAAATGGCTTTTTGAGACGTTGTCTCAGAGATTTCAGATAGCTGTCTGTGGATCGGTCAAAACGGGTTCCCGCTCCGGTTACGCCGGTAACAGTCACCGCGTAAACAAAATCAGTACAGGCGCGATCAATTTTCTCGACTCGTTCGGCCGAGCTGGTCGGAGCAATCAGGTACACACACGACAGGTTGTTTTGTACGGCAGATCGACTGAGTTCGTCAGCTTCATCAAAAGGAAGGTCGGGAATAATCAAGCCATCGGCTCCACATGTAGATACGGATTTAGCGAACCGGTTGATTCCAAAGGCAAAGATCGGATTAAAGTATCCCATTAGAACAAGTGGGATATCACTATATCTACGTACCGCTTCCACGAGACGCAGTGTGTCCGTCATATTGATACCATTCGATAGTGCCACTCCAGAAGAAAGCTGTATTTCGGGACCATCAGCCATAGGATCAGAAAACGGCATACCGATCTCGATCATGTCAGCACCGGCATCGATTCCAGCCCTGATCAGATCAAGCGCACCCTTCGCTTTGGGGTATCCGCTCGTAAAGAAGGGCACCAGTAGCTTGTGTCGGCCACGCATCGCAATCAACCGCGAGATCCTGTTCATTGGTGTTTCTCACTCTCAGCCCGCAGGATCGGCATATCTTTGTCGCCGCGCCCTGAGAAACAGACCACAATGTGCTGACTTGGTTTGAACTTTTTACGATTACGAACAACCCAGGCCAGAGCGTGCGCCGTTTCCATCGCCGGGATGATTCCCTCAAGCTGTGAAACCAATCGGAATGCCCGGAGTGTATCTTTGTCGGTTGCTGAACCGTATTCGACCCGGCCGATATCAGCCAAAGCTGAGTGTTCGGGACCGACACCGGGATAATCCAACCCGGCTGAGATCGAGTGCGGCAGAACCACCTGGCCATCGTTGTCGTAGATCAAGTAGCTATATGATCCGTGCAAGACACCCGGTTTGCCCTTGCGAATTGTTGCCGCATGTTGCCCACTGCCAAGGCCTTTACCGCCCGCTTCAACTCCAATCATCTTAACCTTATCGTCACTCATAAAAGCGGTGAACAGGCCGAGAGCGTTTGACCCACCCCCCACACAGGCAACCAGCGCATGCGGCAGATGCCCAATTTGTTTGAGCGATTGGCGTCGTGTCTCCTTGCCGATTATCGTCTGAAAATCACGTACTATCATGGGATACGGGTGCGGCCCGACAACTGATCCTATGATGTAGAAAGTCGAACGAACATTTGTTACCCAGTCACGGAGCGCCTCACTGGTGGCGTCCTTGAGCGTGGCCGATCCGGAGGACACCGGGACAACCTTGGCCCCGAGAAGATTCATTTTTTCAACATTGGGAGCCTGGCGGTGTATGTCTTCTTCGCCCATATAGACGACACAGTTCATACCGAATCGGGCACATACCGTGGCGGTGGCCAAACCGTGTTGTCCGGCACCTGTTTCGGCGATGATCCGCTGTTTGCCCATAGCGCGAGCGAGCAGGATCTGTCCGACTGTATTGTTTATTTTGTGCGCGCCAGTGTGATTGAGATCTTCGCGCTTGAACCAAACTTTAGGCCCACCAAGATGCTCGGTGAATCGTTCCGCAAAGTAGAGCGGGGTTGGACGACCGACATAATCCCGCAAGTATTGTTTCAGTTCGTTTTGGAAAGTACGATCGCGTCTAAACCCACGATAGGCGGATTCCAACTCATCAAGTGCGAACATGACCGTTTCGGGCACGTAACGCCCGCCGTAGACACCAAAACGTCCACGTCGATTCGGTCCGGTTTCTAATTTACTTCCCATATCTGATCCGATCACACTCCGCTATGAACACTTTCAATCGGGTATTTGATTTGATGCCTGGCCGTGTCTCGACTCCGCTGTTGACATCGACCACCAGCGGCTCAAACAGTTCCACGCCCTTTGCTACATTATCGACCGTGATCCCCCCGGCCAATACCAGATTGTTGATCTTCCGTTGTGGCCGAACTTGCCAGTCAAAACTCTTGCCGGTTCCACCAACCAGTTGTTCGGTCCGATGATCGAGCAAACACAGATCAGCGCGAGATCTTTTCACTGCCCGATAATCAACCCGCGCTTTGATCGCAAATGCCTTGATAACACGGTACCCTTCACGCTGTAGTTTGGTAACATAAGAAGCCGGTTCACAACCGTGCAACTGGATATAGTCAAGCCGAAGTTTGTCGGCTATGCGTAGTATTTTGGACAGGCTTTCATCAACAAACACACCGACTCTTGAAACGGTCGGCGGCAAAACACCGATTATCTCCCTGGCCGCTTTCTGCGTAACAAATCGCTTTGATTTCCGGTAGAAAATCATGCCGACCATATCGCTCCCCAACCTGGCTATCAGGGTGGCATCTTTTGTTCGTGTGACCCCACACACCTTGACACTAAATCGACTCATACTGAAGTTAACTCCCACAGTTTCTTCACCGGGTCGTTTGCCATCACCAACGTTTCACCGATCAGGAAACAATTGTATCCAGCTTGTTGCAATCGTGTGATATCAGAAGATGAGTCGATACCCGATTCTGCCACGCGGATAATGTTGTTTGGCATCTTCGCGGCTAAGCGTTCACTGGTTTCGAGTGAAATCGTAAAATCTTTCAGGTTGCGATTATTGACACCAATAATTACCGCCCCCGCCCCAAGCGCAATATCGAGTTCGACCTCATCGTGTACTTCAACCAGGCAATCGATACCAATCTTATGTGCCAATCGGAGGTGTCGGGTCAGTTCATCGGGTGAGTGCAGGGCGACGATCAACAGAACAGCATCGGCCAGAAGACTGCGCGCATGGAACAACTGATAGCGGTCAACCACAAAATCTTTGCAAAGCACCGGCAAACTTACTGCCGCATGCGCCTGTTTGAGATTGTCATAACTGCCATAGAAATGTTTAGTTTCAGTCAGAACTGACAACGCCGCCGCGCCACCTTTGGCATACTCCCGCGCTAAAATGCCTGGGTCAAGATCGGGGCGCAATATCCCTTTCGATGGCGACCCTTTTTTAATCTCCGCTATAATATTCACTCTCTCGGTGACTTCCAGAGCCGCTTTGAATTTCGATGGCGGTAGATTCTCCAGATTATCGATGAAACCTTCCAACGGTTGATCAATCTTGAGGCGTTCGATTTCCTTGCGACGATTGGCCGCTATCTTATTGAGGACGCTCATGATATAATATCCTCTGGAATGTGCCAGCCGTGTTGATCCTGGCGTCTCTGTTCAGAACGGCGAAAGAATAAATAGTAGGCCAGCGAAGACATCAGGTAGAAACCTACTGAGATATTGAGTACCA
>JAGGTI010000057.1 GCA_021163775.1 Candidatus Zixiibacteriota bacterium | reverse complement strand
GGGTAATTCTGGGCCAATTCATATTCAGCCGGAAGCGAAAGCTCAAACTGATCGTCTTCAACCCCGGTCGGCACCAATACTTCGATATCACCGGCAACAAAATCGGGCAAATAAACACCGATACCACTGTTATCCGAAATATCAATTCGAGTGAACACGTGGACATCACCGCCCAGTGAAGAATCAGTATAAATCGAGTCGATAGTCACCCGATGCGGGGATACACCAGAGGCCACCGAGAAAAAGAGTTCAGCCACAACACCATCCACAAACGATACCGACGGCAGAGGATATACCATATCGCTTGGGAGAATTGTTATCTTGGTGGGAAAACTTGAGTGGCAGTGTCATAGCCGAGATATCAATAGTGTTATTCCTCAGCCAAACTTTGACCGAAACCATCTCAGCCGGATGAGCTTTGGCCGAATCGATAGTCACTACCCCAACATAAGGAACCTGAGCGACCGATATCGTAGCCGCACTGAGTACCAAGGCCAGAACAATAACAAACATTAGCGTATTCTTCATAAGTCTATTCCTTTCGCGACACAGCATTAACTGATCGAGTAGCCGGATAAATCTCAGGCCAATCGACTTTTCTGCAAAAGGTGTGCCATCACCGTACAACCGGTGATAAACTCAATACAGTAAACAAGAGCCAAACTAACAACAGTCTAACGACCACTGACAGTACAGGTTAGACGGGGGATTATATGTTTGTTCAAAAGATGAACAGCATTCTCCGCAATACTGCTGAAGGGGTAAAAATAGGCAGGAGTTTTCTTACTCGCTGAGACTGGCCGATTAGGGCCAGTCAGTACGCACATTGATGAACAAAGTCTTACCAAACCGCCAGACAAAGAAGACAACTTCTGACGGACGCTCCGACTCAATCGCAGTCAGGGAACTCGAGAAGTCATCGACCCCGATAACCATCTGATCGTTTATACGCTGGATGACATCCCCCAATCGAAAACCGGAGATATTAGCCAACCCACCCGGTTTCAGTTCCGAAACCACTACGCCTTCCAGTGAGTTCTGTTCCACGTTGTAGTTAAGAAAATCCGAGAAAACCAGATTCCGGGCTGTCATTTCAAACGGTTCATATTCGAACCGGTCTGCGTCCGAAGCGGCCATTGGTGCCGCCTTGAGAAGGGTCAACAACCGCAAAGTGTCCAACTGCTCACCGACCGGCCGTATCACTGTCAGTTCAGCTGTAGTACCAATTCCCATAGCTGAGACTCTCCGTTGAAATACCGCCAGCTGATCATCACGATCCACCTCAACTCGGACACCATCCACCGCATGGATAATATCCCCGATCTGCAGACCAGCATTAGCCGCCGGCGAACCGGGCATTACTTCATTGACAATGATCCCCCCCGGATCGTCCAGACCGAGAAATTCGGCTATATCGACCGTAAGTGACTGCATTGTAATACCCAGCCAGGAACGATCGACTTTTCCCCGACGTGGCGGATTGGCGATCAGGACCTCCAGGCGTTCGGCAGTAATCACACCCAGGAGCGGCATTTCCATTTGGCCAAATGATTCCATCATCCCGGAACCATTCCCACCAGAACGCCCGGGGTCGGTCAATTCACCTAACAAACCGACTGCTTTTAGCTCTTCGTTATACAAAACCGATGCGAACTCAAGCGCATTAAACCCGACCGTAAGTGGAAAATCCTCCGGTGCGGTAATCAGGTTGGAGACCATTCCAATATCGGCCGCCAGTGGCGGGTCCACAAACTCGGGTAACAAAGCGTAGGTGGCGAACCAATCGCCGACCTCAAACTTCTTGACCGGAATAAACTCAACCGGTTTGAATTCTATATTGGCACCATAAATCTTGGCAAAACCAAAACCGGTATAGCGATCAACACCAACAAATTCCGCATCGTATTTATCGCCAGCTAAGGTAATGACCTCGATTCTCCCGGGTGTCGTCCTAAATGAAAAACCGGCTGATGGAACAAACGGGCTTTCTTCGATTAGAAAACTGCCATCAAATACGATCAAACCTTCAGGGGAGACAATAGTCCCCATAAGTCGTTCTTCGTGTTCGCTGGTCTGGGTACCAAACGATAATTCCACTTGAATTTTGACTGTGACAGTGTAGTCACATATCTGGTTGTATAGCTGATCAAATTCAAAGCTCTGAGCCACCACCCCACGAGAGAGAACAGACAATAGAACAACCACTGCCATAGTAACACTGGTTAGACAAGACCGTTTACGGTATAGACTACTTATCACCCTGACTTACCCCTTTCTCAAGATCCAACACAATCAGACGAATCGCACCATTCCGGTTTACGGTAAGAAGCAACTTGTTTGGATTCTCATCGGTCAATCGGTTGTACTGTTCGATCAAATCAGGAAGGCCGGTAATCGGCACGCGAATGACAGATTTAAGCACATCCCCTCGATTGAGACCACCCAAATCGGCCGGACCAATACGCCGAACACCAGTAACAAGCACACCGACGCTATCCCGCAGTTGGTTGGAGAGTTGCATCTGGTGCGTTATATTCCGTACGGTAAAGCCCCAGTCAGAACACTCGTAGTCTTCACCCTGCAACTGTCCCAGCGGTCGGGTGGTTACCTCAAAACTGTATGTTTCCTCACCTCGCAAGATTGTGAGTTTCAGTTTGCTTCCAGGAGTGACCCGGGCAATCCAGTTGTAGAAAGCGGGCAGTTCTTCTACAAAGCGAGCCGAGACCGATTGGTCATTGATCTGAAGAACAATATCCCCCGCTTTCAGAAAGGCCTCTTCCGCCGGTGAACCGGGATCGATAGAAGCAATCAACACTCCCGTATTGCGATCGGTACCGAAGTAATTCTCCAGTTCCTGCATGGCCTGAGCGTGAACGCCAATCCAGCTTCGAGGAACCTCTCCCCCCTCCAGAATTGCCCTGGTAACTTCCTTGACGACATTGATCGGGATAGCGAACCCAAGGTTATTAGCCATAAAAGTAGCGCGAGAATTGATCCCAATGACTCGCCCGGATAAATCCACCAACGGCCCCCCTGAATTACCAAAGTTGATAGCGGCATCGGTCTGAATCCAGAGATTGTAGCGGCCCGTTTTCTCACCTGACGGCAAGCGGTAATCACTTGAGAAATAACGGTCTTTGGTCGAGATCACCCCAGCCGACACCGAACGCGCCAGTGACAATGGTGACCCCATCGCGAGCACTTGCTGACCAACTTGAATCGAATCCGAATCACCCAACTTGGCTACCGCGATTTCACCAGTGTAATCCTGCAAACGCAATTTTAGTACGGCAATGTCAGTCGATGGGTCTCCACCAACATAGTCAGCCAACAACTCCTCCCGATCATTCAGCGTACAGATAATACGCAGAGCCTTACCGGCCACGTGGTAATTGGTAACAATGTAGCCATCGGGATGGAAAATCACGCCGGAGCCAACAACCGCCTGTTTTTTTAGTTCGCCCGTCTGGTAATCCTCAACCACTGGCTGAATATGAACCAGTGCCGGTAAAACTCGATCCCGAGCCAGATAGACATGCTCCTGATAGGAGGATACAGGTGCCCCCACAGTGGTTGTGGTTGCTATTAGCAGTAATAGAATTGTAATCCAATATCTCATTTATTCCTCAATCAACCGCATCAAGTTTCACGTCGCCGTTGCAAAGCCGAAGCAACAAAAGCAAGCATATCCGACGACAACTCGCCCGTCAACAACAGATAATCGGGTCGATCCCATTCTAATACTTATCGGCATCAACAGTGACAAAAAAAGCCGCCTCGAAAAGGCGGCTTGGCTGGCAATTTGGGACTTCAGCGTCGGGCGTAAATATCAACTGACCCCATCGAGACATCAACGGTAAAAACAATTCGATCCTCAGCCTCGTCAAAATCCTCGGACATCCAGACACCATCACGAACCTCGTCAAGACGCATACCGTGAAAATCTAATGACGAGAACCAGTCATCATCACCCCGAATCATCACGGCGATATCACGGGAGATAATCACGTCCATCGAACCGACACCAACATCAATATCAACCTCGACCTCGCCCTCAATCTCGCCCCTCAGATCGATTTCACAAGAACCGGCACCAATATCAAAATCCATCATCTCCGCCCGAGCATTGGCCAACCCGATGATTTCCAGCGATGACGCCCCACAATCGATATTGAGTTCGCGCAGGCGGCCAGGGTTCGGTTCGTTGAATTCAATTTCCAGATCGGCCGCACCGACATCGATCTGGAGATCAACCAGAGGTATTCCGCTTAAATCAAAACGGGCCTTGCAAGCACCGATATCCAAATCCAGACTGGTCGGATACTTCTTGGACAGGGTCAGATTCCATTCATTCTCGAAATCGTTGTCATCCCAGTGATGTTTACTGATTTCACTTTCCAGGAACATGCGTCCACGACCATCCCTTACATTGAGATTGGTCTCGTAATCAACATATCGAGGTGAATAGAAGATGTCGAGCTTGGCCGCTTCTTCCATCTCCTCGGTTGTGATTTCAATAACGCCAGCCCCAAAATCGATCTGGATTTCTAATTCCTCAATTCCGTCTTCGCTGAGGATTTCCTCGACATGCTCAACCCGTTCGGCCACCGTCGGAGACACCAACAGAACCAAACCCGCTATTATAAAAATACAAATTCTAAGTGAATTCATAGACTAACCTCTTTCACTTAATACCGCATTAGGACTCTTTACTAAAGGATACTGGAGATGAAGGCAAAATGTTTCATTCCATAGTTGGATTATGTCAGTCTTCTTTCGGAGGTTCGGGCGGGGGCAAAGGTCTTCGAACCGGTGCCGGGCCTTCTGGGATTGGCGGTGGTGCTGGTACCGGAGCCGCCTCGGTAGTTTGTGCCTGAGCCTCCGCACTGCCAACATACGGCCGAAAACCGAATCTGGTCAAAACCGCGGCACCGATTCCGGTCATAAACGGGTAGATTGTGCCCAGAATAGATATGACCAACATAAATACACCCAGGCCGTGGTAGCCCGAAGATCCATCGCGGTCGGATCCAAGGAGCAAAGCGACTACCGCCCAAGCCACCATATACATCAACACACCGGATAACGATATCGCCACCGATCCTAAATTCATACCAAAATGGCGTCGCATCAGCGGCCCTGTTATCTGGAAACCACTGATACCCATCCCCAGAGCCAAAGCGACCAAATAGGCAATCGGAACCAACCAAACAACCAGAATACCAACAATTGTCACGGCTACTAATAACACAATAGCCGGCATCAGTATAAGAAACAGAAAACCAAGCAGAAACGATCGAACCGGATACTGACATACACAATCGGTCAGGTTGGTCATCTTTCTCGGCACTAGAGAGGATGTCAGGAATACTATGAGAGTCAGCGTCAAAGTGAAAGCAAAGACCACCCAAATACCTTCGGTGGCCAACTGATCATCAAATCGGTCTATCGGAATGTCCAGACGGGGACTTTCAACGACCTCACCCAAAACCACGCCACCCGGTTTGATCACAACCTCAGGAGCTTTGATATCGCCGTCAACCTGGCCGGTCGCGGTCACCAGCACCGTCTTGTTGAAAGACTGCACTCGGCCTTTGACCCAGCCTTTGATAGTTACTCGACCGGATGCCAAGACATCGCCATCGACATACTCATCGCGACCGACATATACCGCTCTCAAGGCAGGAAGATCTACTATCTTTTCCTCAACACAGCGAACCTCTACCGGGTCAACTCTCTCTTCACGGGAACCAGTCTCACGTTGTCCACCGGTTTCGTCTTGATCCCGATCGTCCTCAACGAACTGCTCCAGCTCAAAATCATATATCCACTTGTTGTCAGCACTATCGAACGCTATAACGCCCTCAGGAGATAGTTCTATATCAGTAAAGGTATTGCCGACCACCGACTCGGATGGCTGGTCTGAGTTGGGTTCTTCATTCGCCTGTGCCTGAGCACTCATCGGAATGAGTATCATAAACAGGCCAAAAATGAACATCGCCAAATAGATATATTGCGCGGTACGCTTCATGCCGACACGAATCCTATGTGTAAACGGCTATTAGAACTGTGCTACGGTCACATCACCGGAGATCGAAGTCAAGTTTATCTTTACACCACCAGAACCGAAACTGCCTTCAACCTGCTTACGGGTCATTGATTTTATGGCGATCGGCATCTCGGTTTTGATGTCTCCCGTCTGTGATTCTATTCGTAAATTACCCGAAGATGTTTCCGGAATAGATAACTTGATATCACCACTCTCCGTACTGACATAATAATCACGCGGGCTGTCCAGACCAGTATAGATATCAACCCGACCGGTAGATGTGCTCAGGTCGAGAGAACCCCGATCCTGCCGAATGCTAATTGAGGCGCTGGTCGACTTGACTTTGATATCACCCTCGATAAACTTGAGATCAACCTTGCCCTGGGCCTGGCGCACCGTGACATCACCAAAAAGTAGTTCGCCAACAGTAGTTCCTGAAGAGTTCTCCACGTTTACAGAACCTTCAATGCCGGTCAATTCCAATTTGCCCTTGGAACACTCGACTGCAACATCACCCTCGATGTTTGTCAATTTCACATCGATGGCTGAACCACGAATAGCGACACTACCGATAATATTATCGACGTTAATAGCCCCGCTCGAATTCACGATACTTATTTTGCAACCGTGCGGCACCTGGATAGTCCAATTAACATCGCCGAAAGAATCTTCCCCGCCCCGTCCCAGTAGCTTTGACCAGAAAGATTGCGAGCGATTGTGCATCCGCAGATAATTTGTGGTCACATCTACTCGGTTGCCGTCATGTTCCACCTTAATCTCGATATGGTCGGCCACCATTTGAGCCTCATCACCATTAACAGCACTTAGCTGTTTGGTGGCATCAATGATGATTTTTTCCTGTTCGCTACTGAGGATAGTGACATCCCCATGAACGAATTCGAGATTCAAGACCGCTTCCGGGCCAGTCTTAATTACCCTCTGATATTCAAACCGAAAATCATCGGCAATCAGACGACATGGTAGTTGGACCAGAATGATCCCGATTAAAGCTGTGATCAGTAACGATTTGCGCATCTATTTACATGTCTGGGTCGGCTACCGAAAACTTAAATGTTTCGGAGCTTCCGTTTTAGAAGCTCACGAGCTCGGAATATCCGAGCTTTCACAGTCCCGACCGGTATACACAATAAATCGGCTATTTCCTCGTAGGATTTATCATCCTTATGCCGGTAAACAATAACTTCGTGATATTTTGGTGGCAGGGAATCAATCGCCTCTTCAATGGAAAACCGTTGCTGTTTCCGTACCAGGGCCATTTCCGGGTTGAAAGAGTTGTCCGGAACCTCAATTACCATAGCGCCATCACCAGTATCAATAGGCCTATCCAGCGAAAGTGCTTGAATCCTCTTCTTGCGCAGATGGTCAATCGAAGAATTGGCGGCGATCTTGTACAACCAGGTCGAAAAGCGAAATTCGGATCGATAAGAAGCCAGTGAAGCAAAAGCCTTCATAAAAGTCTCCTGGACCAGATCCAGGGCGATTTCTTCGTTATGGACTATCCGATTGATAACATGAAAGACTGAAGCTCGGTGTTTCTCCACCAATGCAGTATAGGCTTTCTGATCACCGGCTAACGCCTCAGCGATAATAGCTGATTCTTCGTTCTGCAACTAAACCTCAGTCGAGTTTCGTTCCAACGGCCAACCACTTCTAACTTCGTACAATAACTTTATAGAATAATAAGCTAACAACCAACTCGCAACCAAACATCTCACAATTGAGCAAGGTTACCGACCCAATAGGCATAATAGACAATTCCAAGAATGGCCATCCGTCAGTTCACCCCGAACAGTAACCGCCTATTTGACAAGCATTTACGTAGGTCGAACGGTAACCAACAAGCCCCAAACAAGTAAACAACTTGAAACGACTAGGTTAATCCCCGATATAAAGTGTAATAGACAGGTGAACGGACACGGAAAAACCCGCGTTCAAACAACCTGTATAGAGAGATTTGATATGAAAGCCCGATTTACTTTCCTGATAATAGCGGTCATGCTGACCATTGTGATAATTGTAGCCTGCGAAAAGAATCCAACGTCACCTTATGAGCCGGAAGTGGTCAACGCTTTGGATAATTTTCACTTTCGAATCGATGACGTGAGCGATCACGACACCTCGCTGACCTATTACTGGCGCACTGGCGGAACCAGCGCCAACATAAACCAATTATCCTCCATTCAGGGAGGACAGGCCTTACTCAGGATAGTCGGCCCGGACTCAACAGAAACCTACCAGACCGATTTCATCCAGAACGGAGATTTCCGTTCTGGATCAAGTTCATCAGGTACCTGGAAAATCACGGTAAGACTGGTAAGTTTTAGCGGTATGATAGATTTTAGAGTGCAGAGACGCTGAACAATGCGCCACATCGGAATTATTTGGAGTGGATCGGTTGATTCACTTCGTCAGGTTCTACAGCATTAAGCAACCAATTCATGCCAACTTTTTCCCAGTCAGCCACGGTTGAAGCATCAATGTATCTCTCCCATCGACCAATACCTGTCTCACCGCCAATACGACGGAATTGGGCGGCAATCACGGGACTGGACAAAATAACGACCGATCGGAGCATACCTTTCCGACGATAGAAACTCTGGCCCTCTCGCATTGCTTCCTGGGCTTTTTTGTCGAGCGGAACCAGTGTCCTCATATCTACAAAAACGAAGAACTCGCCCTGCTTGTTATCGAGGATCTTTTCGGATTCCCGAATCCAACGCAGTAATTCATTCGAGGTTGTTATCCTACCGAAGGTAATGCGATACCCCCAGCTTTGTTCTTCAATTTCATACATATCTTATCTACACATCACTCGATTGCTACGGCTTACTAATAAAAGATTACATTATATTTATATCGTCAAAATTTGACAACACTTGAACCAAAAGGTCACAAATGATCATACAAAAGTGCTGGCTACTCAAAGGACCATTACCTATATTTTTCATTGAATGCCTTCCCGCGACTACAAAATAGCCTCCTACTGCTCATCAACTGCCTGGGGCGGTCTCGAAATGAACGTACTGCGTTTTCTGCGCTGGATGAGTGAATATGATTGGTCAATCCGATTTTACGGTCCGGAAGACACTCGCCTGCATTCCAAGGTCAAACAGCTTGGATTCGGTACGGCTACAATAAGTTCTAATATGAAAGCGGGGGATCTGGTCAACGCCTGGCGTCTGGCTCGAATAATCCATCGCGACAATGTGCGGCGTTTGGTTGTACACCAGAGTCGGGATATTTTCATGGGTGTTATGGCGTGTTTATTTACTGGAAAGAGGTGTCGGTTAATCTACAGTCAACACATGCACATCGGCCGTGACAAGCACGATCTATACCATGCCTGGCTTTACCGTCAAATCGACGCTATGGTCACACCAGTTCAGTGGCTGGCTGACCGGGTTCTTGAGAAAACATCGGTACCAGCAACAAAACTGCATGTGGTTACGCGAGGAATCGAGGTCAACCGTTTCACTTTACATAAGCCCAATAAGTCTGAAGCTCGCCAGAGATTCGACCTGTCTGCAGATGCCATTGTAATTGGCCTGATCGGAAGGCTCGACCCCCAAAAAGGCCAGGATATTGCCATACAAGCTCTCGCCCAAGTTCACGCGGCTGGTCATATGGCTCACATGTTGATTGTCGGCGATCAGAGTTTCGGCGAAGGCGACCGGTACACCGAGCGAGTACACCAATTAGTGAAAGATTTGAAGCTAAGCGAGTATGTCCACTTCTTCCCGCATCAGGATAAGATTGAGCAGGTTTATGCCGCCCTAGATATCTTTGTGCTGGCCTCTAGATCTGAATGCTACGGTATGGTGACAATCGAAGCATTGGTTTGTGGCCTGCCGGTTATCGGGACCGATGACGGGGGCACAATCAGCCTTATTGATCACGGGCGTAACGGGCTTAGAGTGAAACCTTTCGATGTTGAGGACTTAGCCTCCAACCTGATCAATTTAATCGAAGACAAGAGTCTGAGAGAAAGATTGAGCAGGACGGCACTTGACGAAAGTGCCGATAAATTTAATCATCACCGCCAGAGTCAAACTTGGGGTAAAATCCTCGACAGCATGGACCCTTAGGGTTGGTTGATAAAGTCCCACTTGTATAGGGTTTTCCAATAAACCCCTTAACATCAGTCTACAAGCATTCGCCCAGAGGCTGACCGCTGATAAAGAGATGATCAATCAAGACCGATACGTCTCCAATAGTCAGATCATCATCGGTTGGGTAGGCTCCGCCCGATTGGTTGACATCGGCCTCCTCAATACACTCCAGGTCCAGCCCCGAAATGAAGAGATGATCGATCAGAACCGAGATGTCGCCAATTGTCGGTACATCGTCGCCACTCATATTGACATCGCCCACATGTCCCTGACAGCAACCCATCGAGGTCCCGGTATGGAATAGGCCATCGATCAGTACCGGCTCATAAATGTTTTCACCAGCCATAAAGTGAGGTGAGTAACTGCCATAGGCTACCAAAGCTATTGAGTTGGCACCGGAAACGTTGAATGGAGCGCTAAACCAGAGAGTGGCCACGGGACCTTCACCAGGCGGCAATGGCGGTTCCAAACCCGGTTGCAGAGAGATTGTAGCGCGATCGTTGTTGGGGTCATAGCTGATTGCGACTGCCGAACCAAAATATTCGGTTCGGGTTCCGGCCACCGTAAATGAGTCGTAAGTCAACCCAAACGGGCCATCCCAGGTAAACGGAATAGTAATTTTATCAAGTTCCAGATTGTTGCGAGCTATGATATCCATACCCAGCACCCCACCGGAATCAATCTCGATAATATCTCCCCGCAGTGTATCAGCGTAGGCAGAAATCAAACTGTGACAGGTTTTCGTCAAATCACCATCGGGTGTACTCAAAGTCAACGTGACGGTGTAGCACCCTGGATCATTATAGGTATGTAACGGGTTCGGATCGGTAGAATAATCGCCATCGCCGAAATTCCAGTTATGCCCGGTAACTGTTGTCCCCGATGCTTCATACTGGAAATTAACTGCCAACGGAGCCGCCCCAAATTCGGTATCGCACGACACAATAATCGGTCGATAGTCAACAAAACAGGCGGCATAGCCAACCTGAGCACAACCGTATTGGATCCGCATATAGCCACCCTCGCCCCACCAGGATCCCCATGAGTTGCGCAGAATCCAAACCCCGCTCTGCCCCTGGCTGTCATCCCAACCAACCAACACTACCGAATGGTTGATCTCACCCGGGACGCAGTAGTTGTAAATACCGTCGTCATACCCCTGGAAAGGACCACCGGCATACAGCGAAACCGAGATTGGACCGTACTCGAGGATGGCACGTTTCATCTCCTCGATACCTGGCACTGAACCGCTGTTGCCAATATAGGCCCAGTTGTCAATTGTGTAGTGGTGCGGATAGGGACAATTACAGGGGCCATCGGTGGCGTTATATGGGAAATCTGATTCGAGCACAGCCCCGGTGCCACCGCAATGATCAGTCCACCAGCCATGATATGAATGAGCATACCAACCGCCATCGCAACCCCAGCCACTCTGGTTACAACTGACCAACCATTGTTCAGAGAGATTGACCGAGACTCCCTCGCGTATCATGATGGCACACTCCAAAGCTCCAACGGTGGCAAAGGCCCAGCAACTACCACATCCGCCCTGGCTCCGAATCGGAGTACAGCCATTGTGGTCACGCCAGTCAAACGCTGACGGTATTGTTAACTTGGAAGTGGCTGTCATCGGATCAAAGCGCGCCTTGGACTGCCAGTCATCAGGTTCTTTCAGACCACACAATTGATCGAGAGGATATTGCGTTGCAGGGTTTTCGGACACGGTAAATGTCCAGCCTTCATCGACTCCCTGTTGCTCCATCACATCTATCGCCTCCCGATCCAATTGGGCCAAAACCGGCGATGAAACAACTATAATTAAGACAAACAGCAGGGCAATAACGGAACGATAATTCACAGGGTAACCTCTTGTGTTAATACAACTTAGCTATTATATAAATATAAGTTGTTTTCATTCTGTGTCAACTTATAAAAGAACATCCAAAATGAATATCTGTCAAATTGCAAGCAATCACTTTGAGGCAGACGAGACGTCTGCCGCCCACTAAACCGGACCTATAATAAACGGCTAACATTATCAATAACAACGTCGGAACCACATTTGTGCTGTCAGGCGACTCTGCCTAACAGTTTTTGTCTGTTCGTGTCTGTTCACCGGGTGTCGGGCAGGGTCACCCGACACCACGTAAAACAAATGAGTCAGCAGGTCACGCCTACTCGGGGCGTGACACCAAAAACGTCGGGCCTCAAGTGGATCCAACAAATCTACAAACAGCTCGGCAAACCGAGCGTAACTCCTGTGATGAACAAATAGTCGATCAGTACTGAAATATCTCCAATTGTAATATCATCGCAGATCGGATCACTACCACCGGATTGGTTTATGTCAGCCTCGGCCAAACAGTCAATGACACCCTCACAATTGCCGGTGATGAATACAGCATCGATAAGGCAACTAACATCACCGATTGTTGGTTCGTCGCCACCCTCACCGTTAACGTCACCAACTCGACTCAAACAGCAGTCAAGAACCACCGCTCCATCGATAGTTTCCGACACATAGTAACCAGCCGGACATAACAGACTCAGTTCGCGCGTGTCATAATTCCAGAATCTGATCGGGGATGAACCGGAGGTTTCACTCCCCAAGTAGGTGAAGTACAATGAAACTATCGATCCGGTGCCAGGCTCAAGCGGTGCCTGCGTACCGACCGCCAATCGCACGGTAGCGGCGTCCAGAACTGTCACCAAATCAATGACTCCATGCGTATCAAAGTATTCGGTCCGTAACCCGTTGACTGAAATCGAATCAAACCGCACATCCAGAGGGCCGTCCCACGAAAACGGAATGATAATCTCCGACAGAGGCATATAGTTATAAGCGTACACGTCAACTCGTGCCTTGTTATCTACAAATGCCACTTTCTCCATCCAGAGAGTGTCGGCATAGACCGAGACCAGGTCATCAAAAACCCGTGTGTAATTTCTTTCGGGAGTTGTGATCTCCAGCGTAACGTCATAGCGACCCGGTTGGGTATATTCGTACAACGGGTTCTGATCGGCCGATGTCTCGCCATCGCCGAAATCCCACGACCATTCATAGGCGCCAACTGAGTTATCATCAAACTGAACCGTCAGCGGTACCGGGCCAAAGGCATTGGCGACAGTTATATCCACTAACGGCGGGTTGGTGTTGGCAAAGACAAAATTCACAGTATCCCAGTTGCTAACGGCCAGGTCGTTGTGGAACGAGTAGCGATAAAAACAGACCGCCTCGGTAGTCGGCGCTTCAGCCAGTGACACCCAGCCGGAGACCAGATCGTAACAGTAGTCAGCGTAGCCGAGTTTGCTACCATCGGCATAGACCGAATCGACTTCATACAGTGGCTGATACTCGGTGTAAAACAGCTTCCTGCTACCATCCATAGGTAGCGTATCGATCAGCGATACTACACTCGCACCGTCAATATCAACCCAGGCCAATTCTTCGGCCACACACTCCAGCCCGGAAGTCCAGACAGGGGCTGTCGTGAAAGTGGTACCGAGGTTTTCGTACACCCATAATGTGCTCCACCAGCGTCCGGTGGCCAGGTCGTAGTCGCCATCGTTGTCGTAATCGCCCAGCGCCAACGCCGAACCGTAACCGCCGGTACTCGATTGCCAGCCATAGTTAGGGTCGAGATTGCCGGCTCCGTCGTTGAAATAAACCCGAAACCGACCACCGCCACCGAGCTGATTGTTGTAGGCTACCATCAGATCAAGCCAGCCATCGCCGTTAACATCACCAAACACCAAAGTATTCCCCGACTCGGTCGTACCGGCCTGCCAGGACGGTGTGGTTTCCATGACCCCGTTGTCATTGTAGTAGACCGAGGTGGCAGTGGCGTCATAAGTGAAGGCCAGATCCAGATCGCCGTCGTTGTCAACATCACCCCAAGCGACATCCATTGACGCGCCGACAGCATCCGAATTCCAGTAGATACTGTTGGAGAAATTACCATCGACATTGAGATAGATAATATCCTGCTGGTAGTCATTTTGGTAACCTTCACCAGTGGCAAAAGCAACATCAAGATCGCCGTCGCCGTCGACATCACCGAAGGCACACGAAAATGAAAAAATGAGATCGGGCGTGCTCCAAACCGGGATGGCGTTGGGCAAACCACCATCGTTGAGATAGAATTCTGATTGATTGGGATCACTAAAACCGGAACCGAGGTAGTCTGATACCATCAGGTCGGGATAACCATCGTCATTGATATCGCCCACGGCACAGTGACCGGAGTATTCCTGATTCGAAGAGTACCAGGCGGCCGAAACCGGGAATTGGTCACCCCCAAACAGGTAGATATTGTTCGCGGCCTGCACGATATCGTTGCCATTCGAGTAGAAAACATCAATGACGCCATCACGATTGCAGTCACGCCAGATCATACCGGTGGAGTAGATATTCTGCTCCGATGTCGACCAGAACGGCATCGTACCCAGGGGTACGTCGGCACTCTGCGCCGTTCCACCAATAAGGAAGCAACCGATAGCAAACAGTTTAATCAATACCGACATGACTATCCTCAACTACAAACACTCAGGCAGAACCAGAGCAACGTCGGAACCACATTTGTGCTGTCAGGCGACTCTGCCTAACAGTTTTTGTCTGTTCGTGTCTGTTCACCGGGTGTCGGGCAGGGTCACCCGACACCACGTAAAACAAATGAGTCAGCAGGTCACGCCTACTCGGGGCGTGACACCAAAAACGTCGGGCCTCAAGTGGATCCAACAAATCTACAAACAGCTCGGCAAACCGAGCGTAACTCCGGTGATGAACAAATAGTCGATCAGTACTGAAATATCTCCAATTGTAATATCACCGCAAATCGGATCACTACCGCCGGACTGGTTGACATCGGCTTCGGCCATGCACGCCAGGATACCTTCACAGGTACCGGTAATGAACTTGGCATCGATCATCACGCTGACATCACCAATCGTCGGTTCGTCACCCCCTATACCGTTGGCGTCACCAACTCGATCCAGACAACAACCGGCACTCTCGACTGCGAGGAGAAATGGCGACAGCGATGTAGTCAAGCCGCATATCGAATTGGCGTCAGTGTCTAACAGATAGGCGATATCGGTCCACTGACTGCCGTCGTAATGTTGCAGGGTCATGTCGTTCTCGTCGCCAGTAACATCGCCTTCATCGTAGTCAAAACAAATATCGATCACGCCAGAGAACACGGCGTCAGTGACAATATCGTGATAAGTAACCGGGTCGGCCGGGACCGCAATCATACCTACGGGGACTCCCGGACCAGTGGGGCCACTAGTGACAGTTGTAATGCCTGGTTCTGTCACCTCAGTAAACGTGAGCGTCACGTCTGGAGCTGGATTGACCTCAACATTGGACCCAACCAGTGTATTGCCGATCCAAATGTCATCGACATACCAGCCCTCGAAATTGACGGCTCCGTCAGAGCCAAATCGGAACATGATCTGGACTACTCCGGAATACTCGGAAAGATCAAATGTCGCCTCGGTCCAGCCAAAGCTTCCCGAGTAACATGGTGTCCCCGGAGCGAACGGGCTGGCGTCATTGTCTATTATCGTATAGGGATAGCCACCGACAGGATCGATCTGGGTCCAGTTACCATCACCGGTTGAGATCATCAGAATGGATCCATCCCAGGCGGTCATGCCAACGTCGTCTTCCGCCTCCATCCAGTGCCAGAAAGTTAATTTGGCATCGACCGGCAGTAGGAAGGGCTGGGTTACAAGGCCGCCATCGGACGCATCAGAATGGTTTGTGTCTCCTGCACCACCGGCTTTCCAGGAACTGCTACCGCTGTGCGCCCGGTATGTCTCCATATGCCACTCATCGACATAAGCCAGTCGGATCGCATCGTGTGCCCAGAGACTGACATCACCCTCAAGGTCATCCGACCAACCGGGTGTCTCTCCAACGAACAAGAGAAACGTCTCAGTCGTGAGATAACCGCCATCGGCTGTAATCTGTAGATCGAATACAATAACATGTGGATCGGGACAGGCCGGGTCGATCTCCACTGTAAACGAACTCTGAGAACTGCTTTCTTCGCCCCATCCAAAAGAGGCCGCAAATGTTGTCGAAGCAACCGTAATGTTGGCGTTAGCATCCGATGAACTCAGCGTACCAGTGGCGTTGACCGCATAGTTGCCGAGATTCTTAACCGTTACATCAACTTGAACCGTCTCCCCGGCTTCAATCAGTCCATCGCCATCGCCGATGGTCTCATTCACACCCTTACCTACAAAGACCATCGCCGGAACATACTGCGGCTCCATGTGCGTCGTTACATGTTCTACCTCGTAGGGACAGATGTCACCCTCAACCCAGCCACAGTACAAATTATCAAGCACATACCAGGCGTTGTTTCCCTGGCCCCAGCCATAGTTCAGGTGCATTTCCAACTGCCCGCCACCCTGGTCACGCCAGCCATCGCAGACAATGGCGTGGGAATGTATTCCGTACCACATAACCCGCCCGGCATTCACCTCGTCCTGAATAACTTCGAACCAACTCTGAACAGTGTGGTTGATCCGGTACTCCCGAGCAATATTGGGGCTGTACTTAAAATAGGTCGGGAACACATCCATGTTCATGCTGGCGCCCGAGCCACAGTTGCTGTAGTTCATGTTCACCGCCACTCCGGCCTCATGACACAATTCAGCCAAAGCATCTTCCTGAGCCTGAGTGCAGGGCGTTACGCCGTCACAACTGTCCGGCATGTTGGCCCAGTCGTAGCTATCGGAGAAATCGGCAGTCAGAGTTTGACCCGGAACATATCCCCCGTTGCAATCATCGCCACCCCAGTAGTACGAATGGCTACCGACACCGTTTTCCGGCCACTCCCAATAATCGAGTATCTGTGAAAGCGAGGTAGCGGTGCAACCGACCACACAAGTTCCCCCATCGCCGGCTGGGCAGGAATTGTTATACGGCGCACTCTGATGCCAGCTTGAAGTAAGCAGTGGCCCAACCTCTTCAATGGCACTCACACTCAATGATTGGTCGGTTCGGAAAGCCCGACTATCGACAGCCAGACGCGTCCAGTTCGCTTTCTGATGTGAATCGAATAAAGTCTCACCACCAGTCGGTTGGGTTGCGTTCAGGGTGCCGAAAGCGCTCTCATACATATCAAGCCTTGATGAAATCATATCCCTCAAAAGCTGGAGCATGCCGCCTTCCTGTGATGCGTCAAGTATCGATTCATCCGAATACATAACCACCGGATTCATCTCTTTGAGAACTGGGACGACCACAAAACCCTGGGGCGACACATCGTAATAACGAGCCAATAAGCGTCCATCCTGGCGAAGCTCATGGCCTTCGGTAATAGCAGGGTTGCTTGCTCCTGCCCACTGACTGCGCTTGGCAGTCATCTCGACCACCCAGTTTTGGGCGACATTTTCCATTTCAACGTTCGTTGCAAGTTCCGCCAGTACCGAGTTGCTCACACCGGCGACCAGAATAACGGCAACCAGAAGCACTCCAATACACCCGCGAATCATCCCGCAATTCACCAATGTACGCACATGTTTCATCTCACGTTTAGTTGACATTTCAAACCCTTCCTCGATCCAACCATCACAACCTTACAATCGTAATCACCGACTATCAGGTCAGTCAAATATTCAATTAAAGCTAACAAATCGTCTCGCATATTTTTCGTTAATCATCCATCACATGCAATCAGCCAATCCCAAACTCGATCCCGTAATGAAAAGATAGTCCACAAGGATAGAAATATCACTGATGGTAACATCATTCTGGGCCGGGTTGAATCCTCCCGATTGGTTGACATCCGCCTCGGGCAGGCAGGCCACCTCGGTTCCGGTCAGGAACAGCATCTCAACCAAGGCACTTATATCGCCAATGGTAGGTTCATCACCACCCAACATATTGGCATCACCCACACGATTGGAACAACATGAGGTCAATTCCGTCACGACAAAAGTCGACAACGCACTGGTTTGACCGCAGATATTGTTCGCTTCTATATCGAGTGACTCCGTCACGTTAACCCATTCATCACCAGCGTAGCACATCATCAATAATTCATTTTCGTCGCCAACCACGCCGGTTTCATTGTAGGGCAGACAGATATGAGCATTACCGGTAAAAGTCGCATCCGTTGCAATTTCATAGTACTCTGGTGTGGCCTCCGGCACAGGAGCGAAACCGGCCAGCGGTGCGGGAGAATCTTCGGAAATAGTAAACGAGGTATTGCCGCGAACAAGAACGATATCGTAGGCAACGGACGCACCGTTTGTGTCGGTCACCGTCACCCCGGAACCAGCCGGAGTGTTACCGATCCAAACATCATCAACATACCAACCTTCCTCGGTTACGCCACCATCAGAACAAAAACGGAACATAATCTGCACCACCCCGGAGTACTCGGATAGATCGAAAACCGCTTCGGTCCAGCCAAAACTTCCAGAGTAACAAGGGTTGCCCGGTCCAATTCCGATAGAACTCCCCCCAGTTACAACATACGGATAGTCACCTTCAGGTATTACCTGAGTCCATGCGCCACCGTTTTCACTGATATAGACCGCTCCGCCATCCCAAGCGGCAGCCGGACCGTCCGTTTCAGCGTCCATCCAATGCCAGAAGTGGAGCTTGCTATCGACAGCCAACAACAGGGGTGGCGTCAACAGGGCGGCATCAACACTATTGAAATACTCAGCCGGACCGTCCCCCCCCACCTTCCAACTATAAGAACCGCTATGGTAGCGGTAATTTTCCATGTGCCACTGGTCATTATACGAAGAAATCGGGGCTAAATGAGTCCAGTCACCTTCGCCCGCCTCAAAATCGTCTTCAAGGCCTCTACTGGTACCAACAAAAACCTGAAAAGTCCCATCTATCGGTGCACCACCATCGGCCGTAACAGCGATACTCAAACTGCCAATGTAGGGATCGGGACAAGCGGGGTCGATAGACACGGTGTAAGCTGTCTGGTTGGTCGCCTGTTCACCCCAGGCAATTGATGGATCATACGTGGAACCACCCGAGACAACCGTGAGATATGGGTCAGTGCTGGATAGAGTTCCGGTAATGCTGGTGGCGTTATTACCCGTGTTCTTAATTGTTGTCAACACTTCCAGCGTTTCACCCGGTTCGCCATGACCATTCCCGTTGCCGGTCGGATCAGAGACGCCTGTATTCACATATTCAAGGGCCGGTTCGCTCTGCGGCTCGATCCCAATTATCATATATTCTTCGTCGTAGGGACAGATATCGCCCTCAATCCAACTACAGTACAGATTGTCCAACAGGTACCAGGTAGTGTGGCCTTCGTTCCAACCGTAGTTCATGTGAAACTCAAGCTGTCCGCCACCCTGATCGCGCCAGCCGTCACAGACAATGGAATGCATATTAATGCGGTACTGAATCGGCCGTCCTGCTTCGACTTCCTGTACCACCAAGTTAAACCATTCCTGCTGGGTATACTGATTCCGATTCACTATTTCAGTTGTGTTCTTGTACTTAAAGTAAGTAGGCAGAATATATGCGGCGCGACCGGTCCAGGCACCTGAACCACAGGCACCGTAATCCATCTGGTGAGCAACACCAACTTCATAATTCAGTTCGGCCAGAGCGTCGTTCTGAGCACTGGAACAACCACCGTTACAGTCATCCGGGATATTGGCCCAGTCATACGGGTCGCTGAGATCTGCGGTCAATGACTGAGAGGGAGTTGAGCCACCGCAAGAATGATCGCCTCCCCACACGTATCCCAAAAATCCTATACCGGTCTCCGGCCATTCCCAAAATTTCATAATCTGAGCCGTCGCGGTAGCCACACAACCGACCACCGTTCGACCACCATCGCCCATCGGACAGTCATTGTAATACGGCGCTCTCTGGTGCCAGCTAATTGTCAGCAACGGAACCCCTTCGGACATGGTACTCAACGCCGTAGTGGGTCGGTAATCCCTGGCTGACACTGCCAGGCGATCCCACTTGGTTTTATTGGAGGCGTCAAAAAGCTGTGGTCCGCCAATTTGTTGAGGGGCGGCGTATGAACCATACAATTGCGCGTGGAGTTGCATCCGTTCGTAGAGGCTTTCCTTGATCATCAAGAGCATACCGCCCTCTTGCGATGGCCCCATGTCCGATTCATCCGAATATAATTTTACCGGGCTTAGCTCTTTGAGCGTGGGCACCAGAACATAGCCGCGCGGTGAAACATCATAGTACCGCCCCACTAATACGTCTTCATAATACAAATCGTGGATAGCCCCCAAAGTTGGATTACTGTCTCCCGCCCACTGACTGCGCTTGGCAGTCATCTCGGTCACCCAGTTTTCGGCGACATTTGACATTTCCAGATCGGACGCTAACTCAGCCCGAACGACCGGGATCGACAGGAAACTGAGAACCAGAATCAGCAATGCGGAGATCAACCAAGACGGGCTGAAAACTGATAGCGGCTGAGACCTTGGATGACAAACTTTGGTATGTACTATCGCTGATTTGTCGGGCATGAGGAACCTTTCTTTGGACGGAGCTACGAAAGCAGGCCGCTTACTGCAGTTAACACGCAAACAAGAGCATGTCACAAGCAGAAACATCAAAATACGTAGAGTCTTGCCAGTAGCCGGTTATCATCTGCTAACCAATGTAGTAAAGCGGTGATGGGTACTAAAAGTGTGCTCTCAATCCGACCCAATTCAAGTGAGGAATGGTGTCTGGTTCGGCGATGCACTTCTATTTATCAAAATAAGCCTAAGTTCAATTATGTCAAGAAGAAACGACTTTTTTGTTCTTGCCTGTTCACTGGGTATCGGGCACCCGACACCACGCAAAATGGCTACGACAGATCAGCTTTATAGGATGTAACCCCTTGGTAATTCCGTCATTAGGCAATATTTTCGTGCCCGGTAAATATCTACATCTGCCGGGCACGTTTGCTGACTTATTGATCGGTTTCCCGATATTTCCTGGTTTGGCTTTTTACCCGACCAGCACCTTTTCCAACCGTTCGACTAAGTAATCAATCTCTTCCTCGTTGATAACCAACGGCGGCGAGATTCGGATCGTATGGCCGTGACTGTCATTAGCCAGCACACCATGCTTTAACAGTTCGCGACAGTACTGCATTGCATCGCCATTTTTGACTTCGATCCCGATAAACAGCCCTTTGCCGCGCACTTCTTTGACAGCATCGGACTTGGCGCAAACCTCTTCGATCTTCTTCTTCAGAATCGCGCCCATTTTAGCCGCCCGACCGGGAAGGTCTTCATCAACCAAAATATCAAGTGCCGTGCATCCCGCCAGTCCATCAGCTTGGAATTGGTGACCATAACCGAAAGCGGTACCAGACCACCAGAGATCGCCTTGCCAAGAATCAAAGCATCCGGCACAACATTCTCATGCTCAAAACAGAACATCTTGCCGGTACGCCCGAGACCGACCTGGATTTCATCAAATATCAACAATAGTTCGTTATCGTCAGCCAGTTTGCGGCATTCACCCAGGAAACCTTCCTTCGGGATATACATTCCGCCTTCACCCTGCATCGGCTCAATCATAATCGCGCACGTATTTTCGGTTATTGCGTTTTTGACCGCATCGGTATCGCCGTAAGACACGTTAATAAAACCTGGCGTTAGCGGCCCGAAACCTTCGCGGTATTTCTCAGCACTGGAGAAAGAAACGACCGTGATTGTCCGACCGTGGAAATTGTTACCCGCAACTATGATCTCCTGTTTGCCATCAGGGATATTCTTGGCCTTGTAGCCGTAGCCACGCGCCAGCTTGATTGCGGTCTCGACTGATTCCACGCCGCCGTTTTTCGGCAGGGTCTTGTTACCATTGGCCCCAAATCGGGTTCCGAGTTGCGGCACAAGGTTGGAGACTTTATCCAGAAACATCGCCAGCGAGTCGGTATAGACCACGTTGGAGATTACCGAACCGTACTGACCATCGACAGCATCCTTGACCGCCTGAACCATCTTGGGATGGTGGTGGCCCTGGTTGGCGGCCGAGTAGGCGGCTAAGCAGTCAAAATATTTATTACCTTTGTCATCGTAGAGCCAGCATCCTTCGGTCTTGCGGACGATCAGTTCAATCCGGCCGTAGTGCTGTGCTCCTGCCGCGTGTTCCATATCCAGAATTTCTTTGTCAGAAAGCTGAGAATAGCCGACAGCAGGTTTGTTTTTAGTGTTAGTGGTCATATCTCTATCCTCGTAAAAAACGTTTTGTATCAATTCCTATAGCGAGACAGAATAACACTTTAAAATTGGGCGTCAACCCCTGGATTCATGCGCTAACCAGATATTTTTTACCCGCTGGCAATGTTGCCGGTTTGGGTGTTGTCGGGCGACTCTGCCCGACAACCACCACTCCGAGCCGTCAGGCAGGGTCACCTGACGGCACAGAAAAACCAACCAACCTGTGGTTGCCTTGGTGGTTTCGACATTCTGTCAGGTTGCAAGCAACCGGGCCTACCTGTATATTCCCAGATAATGATAACGTCTGATGATATCAAACAACTGGCCGCCCGCGCCGGGTTTGACCTTTGCGGTATCTGCTCGGCCGAACCAATACCGGAAGCACAAGCCCAATTCATGGCCTGGCTGGATAAAGGCTACCAGGCCGAGATGAACTGGATGGCGCCAGAAGAACAAAACCTTGAGCGGCGGACCGACCCGAGTCGGTTAGGAATCGACGCCAAATCGGTTATCATGCTGGCGGTTAATTATTACCAGCCGAACAGCGATTCCGTTCCGGTGGGGTACGGACAGGTTTCGCGGTACGCGCGGGGTCGCGATTACCATAAAGTCGTCGAGAACAAAATCAAGAAACTGCTGAAACTGATCACTACGCGATTCCCTGATACGACACCAGAAAAATTCAAGTGGTGGGTTGATTACGGGCCGTTCATGGAACGAGCGTACGCCGCGAAAGCAGGGCTGGGGTTTCTGGGTAAAAACGGGATGTTGATTTCTCGCAAATTCGGCTCGTGGTTGTTTCTGGCGGAGATTGTGACCACGCTTGAATTAGAACCGGACGACCCGAACGCGGTCAATCATGGCCGGTGTGCTAAGTGCACAAAATGTATCGATGCCTGCCCGACCGGCGCGATTGTATCCGATGGCGTTGTGGACTCATCGCTCTGCTTTTCGTACTGGACGGTTGAGAACCCTCTGCACACATCAGAGTCTGTCGCGGCCCAAAACAGGCACAGCCTGTTGGGTTGTGATATTTGTCAGGAAGTCTGCCCGCATAATAATAAGCATCGTTCGATACTGACCGCGCATGATGAGTTGATGCCGGATCATGGTGTTGGGGAGTTCTTGTCGTTTGAAAAGATTTTGTCGATGACCACCCGCGAAGAGTTTTTGGAAATGACGGCGGGTACCGCCCTCACTCGCCCCAAGCTGGAAGGCTTGCAACACACCGCACGGATAGTGAAAGAGAATCGGAAGACGTAAACATGGTTGACGCTGAGAAACCCACCTTGAAAGGTGGGCCACACAACCGAAGAGATAGTGAGATGAGGACTAAGGGCCACCGGTCCAAGAAAATGGTTCTTCTAAAGTGACGAGGAGGTCATGATGCGTTCACTTGCGGTAATAGCATTCATAGTAGTAATAGGGTCCCTACCAGTTGTGGGCCAGATCAACCAGGTGATCGACGACTTCCCGCTTATAGTCGGTCCCTCGGGTCTCTCGGAGTGGCGCCCACTTGTGGGTCGGTTTGAGTTCGAAAGATTGCCCGAGCCGCTGCAACCGGTAACGGTGAACTTCACGCTGGAAGCTGTTCTTGAGAGGCGGCACTTGGAGGGGGATTGGGATATTCGCGTCTCGTTCGATCCGAAATATGTGCGTCTGACTGGTGACAGCCTGTTTACGTGGCCCGAGCCGCATCCCAAAGGGAGCAAGTTTTCAGGGTCATTCAATGTAGCGCCGCTAACAGCGGGACTGCATGGGTTCAAAGTCTATCTGATGACTAATGCGATAATCGATGGAGGGGAGTATGTGGCATTGAATGTGGATTGGTGTTTTGATCCTGACGGAAATCTTGAGTTTCTTGACAAGCATAGAATCAAGGGGGGGCGCCGTGCGCCTACTTGCCGTGGGCTTTTTTTGACCAAGATTCGGTTGTGTTGAAGCAACACGTATTGGTCTTGAACACGCAGGAGTTGGTAGATTGGCAGGTAGTCATCAAGCCTCCCTTTAGAATCGGCGATACTTCGATTATGCGCTATACGCTTACGGCCCTTGAAGATATAGTCCAACCGATACAGATCGAAATGCATCTGGATAACATGGAACTGCTCACAGTTCCGCAGAAAATATCTCCACCTTTCTTGACGGGCTCCGTAGTTGTCAGGGAAATCAAGGTCGTGCCGATTGCAGCCAGAGAAGTGAATCAGATTGTTTTCAATCTGATGAGGCTAGACGATGAAGGGCGTGCGAGTAGCACGACCGGGTTGCTGTGTTCAGCATTTTTCAATAGCGACGGAACCCTTCGTATGGTCGGTGATGTCTCGACGACCGCCGCTCACGAGCAGTACGAGCCACCGGGATTTCGAGAACTGAAACCCGGAAGCGGGGAGACAGTCAGGATACGATCTGATAGAGATAGGGTCAAACGGATATTTTATGATAGCGTGCCCGTAGTGATTCCTGAATCGAATGGATCATATTTTAAGGAGAAGCGAAAATGAGGTCGGGTGGCGCACTATTCATGGTGAGTTTATAGCGCAACTCGAAATGTAGCTAAAGATGGCAGGAGCACAGGGATCCTGCCCACAAGAACTAATCAAACCATAGCATCGTAGGTCAGGCCAACTCGGGGCCTGACACAGGAAGCGTCGGGCCTCAAGTGGGCCCGACCTACTTGGCTCCTTCCATTCGTTGGCCGCAGAACCACAAGGGGTTCTGCGCTACAGGAACTTGTCGGAACCACAAGGGGTTCCGATCTACGATCTATAGGGTTGATTCTTCCGCCAAAATGCGTATCCTTGCCGTATGGCTAAGATAGCACCATCAGTTTTAGGCGCGGATTTCGCCCGACTCGGCGAAGAAATCACCAGTGCCGACAAAGCAGGCGTCGATACGCTCCACCTTGATATTATGGACGGTCATTTCGTGCCAAATATCTCGTATGGCCCCGCGATTGTCAAAACGATCGACAAACTCAGCGACAGTTTTCTCGATGTGCACCTGATGCTCAGTGAACCGGAGAAGTATTTCGAGGCTTTTGTCAAGTCCGGCGCCGACGCGATCACGTTTCATCTCGAAGTCCATCCCAACCCAAGTGCTTACGCACGGCAAATCAAGGCGCTCGGCGTTCAAGCCGGAATCTCGATCAACCCGGATATGCCGGTCGAGAGAGTTCTGCCGTTTCTAAAGGATTTCGACTACCTGTTAATCATGTCGGTTTACCCCGGGTTCGGTGGACAGAAGTTTATCCGCGAATCACTGACCAGTGTCAAAACGGCGAGCGAGTATATCGAATCACACGGCCTGAAAACTGTCGTGATGATCGATGGTGGTGTGGACGCATCGAACGCACAGGAAGTTGTCGCGGCTGGTGCGGAAATCTTAGTTATGGGTTCGGCTTTTTTCGGAACTGATGACCGCGCCGCCCTGGTGAAACAGGTGGCCGCCTATTCCTGATATTTTGACGGCAAGGAACAGATTTGATATCTGTTTATACGAAAGGATAAAGTAAGCAATGTACGATCCCTGGCGTGGCTTCACCGAAGCCAAACTCACCCCTGAATGGACCAAAAAACTGACCGACATGACCCGGCGCGGTCGCGGAGATATTCTCAAGATGACCACAGTAGCCGGATCGGGCCATCCGGGCGGTTCAATGTCATCGCTCGAAACATACCTGATGCTTTACAATTTTGCGCGCATCAATCCGAATGAGCCGTACGCCGATGATCGTGACCGTATCATCATCTCGAATGGTCACACCTCCCCCGGTGTCTACGTGGCTCTCGGTTACACCGGATTTTTCGATGTCAACGATGCTCTCTATGGGTTCAGGGTGGCCGGGTCGCCGTTTGAGGGGCATGTCGAACGAACCGTGCCGGGGGTCGAGTGGGATACCGGCAATTTAGGTCAGGGTCTGGCAGTTGGGGTCGGCAAAGCAATCTACTCCCGACTATCAGGACAGAAGTTCCACACCTATGTGGTTATGGGGGACGGCGAACAGCAGAAAGGCCAGATTGGTGAGTCGCGCCGCCATGCGATCAAATACGGGCTGAATGATATAACCGTTGTGATCGACTACAACCACCGCCAGATTTCCGGGGCAGTCGAAAAGGTTATGCCGCAGAATATCAAAGCCGAGTGGGAAGCTGACGGCTGGGGCGTGATGGAAATCAACGCCCATGACCTCGACCAGGTTTACACAGCATTGCAACATACAACTCACCACGACGCTCGGCCGCATATGATCCTCGCTCATTCCGTGATGGGCAAGGGAGTGTCGTTCATGGAGAACAACGAGAGCTTCCACGGCGCGGTAGTGAAAGCCGACCGGATCGGGGAAGCACTCAAGGAGTTGGGTGGCATCGAAAACGACATCAAGACACTTTTGAAAAAACGGTCCGCCGGTCCACCAGCCAAGTTCCCTTCGCCACCAATTGGTGGAGTCGAGGTAAAACCCGGAGTGCCTATTGTGTACGGCCCTGATGACAAGTCTGATAACCGTTCCGCCTGGGGTCGGGCACTGATGTCGGTCGCCGAGGCGAATATCGGGCGCGATGATTTCCGTGTCGCCGTGTTCGACTGTGACCTGTCAGGGTCTGTCAAGACCAAAGCGTTTGGCTACAAATACCCCGACAACTTCTTCCAGTTAGGAATCGCCGAGCATGCAACCGCAGTCACGGCTGGATCACTTTCAGTTGAAAAAGCGTTGTCGGTTTGGGCCGCATTCGGGATGTTCGGTGTGGCTGAAACATACAATCAGGCCCGACTGAGCGATATCAACCACAGCAATCTCAAGCTATTCTGCACTCACTCCGGAATCAATGTCGGCGAGGATGGCAAGACTCACCAGAGTATCGACTATTTTGGACTGCTCAATTCGACCTTCGGCTGGAAAGTAATCACCCCCGCCGATCCAAACCAAACCGACCGGGTGGTGCGTCATGCGCTGACCACAGAGGGAAACTTCGCGGTCATCATGGGCCGCTCAGTCATCCCAACCGTTCTGGATGAAAACGGAGTACCGTTCTTTGGCGACAAATACAAATATCAATACGGTCGCATGGACAAGGTTCGCACCGGTGAGAAACTGGCTTTAGTCTCGGCTGGTAATATGCTTGATAACGCCCTTGATGCTTACAAGCGCCTGACAGCCGAGGGGCATCGGATTGCATTGATTTCGGTTTCCGACTGGTCCGATTTGCACAAAGATGACCTGGCTATGTTGGGTGGTTTTGATTATTTAGTTATATTGGAAGATCACAACGTCAAGACCGGTCTGGGTACGGCTATTGGTTCCGCGCTGATGGAAGCTGGTCACCCGGTACGGCTGACCAAGCTTGGGGTTACGCAATATGCGTCTTCCGGCAAACCGGCTGACTTGTACCGGATGTCAGGTTTGGACGGCGAGAGCGTAGCGAATAAGATCAAGAGTCTGCTCGGATAGAAATGGATATTTTCGAGGCCGGAGAAACCTGGCTTCGGTAACAGGAGTATACAGGAATACAATTATGCTAAAAACTACGACACCCAATATCGAGGGCAAACAAATAGTCGAATATCACGGTTTGGTCAGTGGTGAGGCTATTCTCGGGGCCAATTTTGTGAAGGACTTTTTCGCTTCAATTCGCGATATTGTTGGTGGAAGATCGCAGGCGTACGAAAAAGAATTACAGAAGGCCAAAGATATTGCGATTGGCGAGATGGAAGAAAAAGCCCTTGAGGTTGGTGCCAATACCATTGTCGGAATCGATCTCGACTACGAGACTATCGGCATGGGTAGTGGCAATATGTTGATGGTTTCAGCCAGTGGTACAGCGGTGACGATCAAATAGCCCTTAGGGTTAGAGGACAAAGATGGCAAGTATATTGGCGGGCTAT
Source organism: Candidatus Zixiibacteriota bacterium (assembly GCA_021163775.1). Classification (GTDB taxonomy): domain Bacteria; phylum Zixibacteria; class MSB-5A5; order GN15; family FEB-12; genus JAGGTI01. Next base: position 7,599 of record JAGGTI010000057.1, on the reverse strand, counting down.
ATCAGCGGTTCTTCGGTCAACTTCGCTCGGATAGTTGAGCAGAAGGGTGATGGTGTTCGACTTATTGGACGGCAAACTTATTCCTGTGCCGATTTTTCAAATTTCGACAGTATCCTTAACCTTTATTTACGAAAAAGTCGAGCCAAATTTTCGATCGCCTGTTTTGGTGTGGCTGGACCGGTCATTAACCAGAGCGTAGAAACCACTAACCTGCCCTGGCGGTTAACCGCCGCTGACCTGAAAAGTGATTTCGGTTTCCAAAGTGTTAAATTGGTCAACGATTTGGTGGCAACCGCGCATGGACTATCATGCCTGCAACCGCGCCACTTCTTCACCCTAAACAAAGGTGATGATTCCGCAGACGGCAACCTGGGACTGATCTCGGCTGGAACCGGTCTGGGCGAAGCGTTGATCTACGCTAACGGCGGGAAACTAACGCCGGTTGCGTCCGAAGGCGGTCACGGGGATTTTGCCCCTGGTAACCAACTCGAAGTTGAATTGTACCAGTATCTCTACTCAGAATTGGGACAGGTGGAGGTTGAAGATATCGTGTCACGGCGTGGCCTTCAGAATATTTTCAACTTCCTGGTTGATACCCAGGGTGGCAAGCACGGTGCCTGGGTCGATAAAGCGGATGATATTCCTGGGGCGATCGTCGAAAAAGCCCTGGCCGGTAAAGACCGAACCGCATCGCGTACTCTGGATATTTTTATCGACTGTTTTGCTTCCGAAGCCGCTAATCTGACGCTCAAGAGCATGGCCATCGGTGGGTTGTATGTCGGTGGGGTCATTGCTCCGCGGATTGTGACAGCAATGGATAGTGGCCGGTTCATGAAGCGATTTATCAAAAAAGGCAAGATGGAATCGCTCCTAACTTCCACGCCGGTCAGGGTCATAATCTATGAGCAGACTGCCCTTCGTGGAGCGGCGGCGATCGGCATGACGCTCTGAACTCGATGAAAAACTATGCTCTTTTTCTGGCTGGGCGATACTACGAGAGAGATTTCCCGTTCTATCGAAAACTTGCCCGTGGGCGAGTACGGTTCTTTCGAAAACTTGCCCGTGGGCGTGTACGTGTAGCGGTTGACGGCGGATATCGATATTTCGCACGATCAGGAACGTTCCCTCATCTTCTGATAGGCGATCTCGATTCTTTAGGCGGCATACCGAGCAACCTCTCGCCTCGAACTCAGGTTCTGGTTCACCCGGTCGAGAAGGACCAAACCGACACCGAACTGGCGCTGGACCACTGTCTGGATGCAGGAACCAGGGATATTGATATCATCCAGCCGGCGATTGGTGATCCCGATCATTTCCTCGCAAACCTGTTCCTGCTGGCTCGAAAAGCCCGTCCTAGCCGTTCCCGACCGACACAGCTACGACTGGTGGGACCTCATTTTGAGGCTTTTTATCTGAAGAACAACACCCATCGGTTCGAACGAGCCACTGGCAGTACAGTTTCGGTTATACCGCTATCCACCTTGATCAAGTTGAGTTGGACCGGAACCGCATATAATGTTCGTGAGGCATGCGTGAAACGTGGCCAGACGCGATCAACCCGGAACCGGATAATCTCTGGACGGGCCTCGGTACGGGTAGTTGGGGAATCTTTTCTGATCAGACTGACCGGATAGTGACATTGGGGAAGAGTTCGGCTTGACACACGATTTGTAATTCGTATATTCCGGGCCGTCCAGAGGTCAAAAGTATCGGCGTTGTGCCGATAGACCAGTTTATTACTGGGGGATCGTCCAATGGCAGGACATGCGGCTCTGGACCGTAGTATCGGGGTTCGAATCCCTGTCCCCCAGCTTGATTCGATTTTAACTCTACAACAATACCTATGTTTGTGGGTGGCAGACGCCCTCGTCTGCCCCAAAGCTCGTGGCGCACGGGGACGTACACCACGCACAAATCTTGTAGGTCGGCGTTCCGATGGGCGCTCCAGCGACCGGAGAAACCCGACAGGTTTTGTGTTCGGCAGATGTCCAGAGGCTGTCCCAAAAATCGGCGCCAAGTGTTTCGACAGGTCCTTGCGTCGACGAAGTCGACGTTGTGACCTGTCGACTATTGTGCAAAAATGATGTTGGTCGTCAATCGATCCCGTATACTGCCAGCTCACACGCCCGCCAAGGCGGACGCACAAACTGGCAGAACATGTAACTTATGGGACAACCTCTCCACGTCTGCCGGATGTCGGAACCGCTAAGGGGTTTTGACCTACAAGAATATCCTCAGTCGATTTGTATCAATGGCGGGTTCGAAGACGGACTCGCCCTACAAGAACTTGCTGACCTTTCGCAACCGTCCCCGTTTCATATTGGGGGCGGCTACATCCCTATTTCTGATCGTCTCCCCTGTCATGGTTGACTTCGGGCTATCCTGAATATATAATATGACTATATGACGTACGTTATCATAGTTACCCTTGCAAAAACTGTGGGAGCTGGTACACAGGATATCACCAGCGGATGATCGCATGTGTATCGTGTGTGTGGTTACTCCCTCACGCTTTTGGCTAAACTGCAACCTGTGGTTGTAATGGAAAGGATGACCCATGGTGTTTCGTTGGCTTCTCTCTCTAAGTTTTGCCCTATCATTGATCCTTCCGGTCGGCATACTAGCCGAGACCGATCTGGATGAAGCCTGGCAGGCACTCCACGATCTTCGTATCGTCGAGGCTCGCAATCTCTTTGAGCAACATCTGGATCAATCGCCCAAAGATCCAGAGGCACTTCGGGGTTTGATACTGTCCGCCTACTTTGATTTCGATCATAAGTCAGAGGTCGATAGGGTGCGGGAGTATATTGACGCCGACCCGGGAAGTCCATATCTGCCGGCGATCTTTGAGTATCTGGCCAGCACGATGGACGAATGGGCCGAGAGCAACGAACTCACCGAACAATTGACCCGCTCACTGATAGAGACAAGTGATGGGGCTTTGCGTTACATGGGCTATCGCATTGAAGGTTCCCTCCTCGAAAAAACTAAGCTGGAATTGCCCAAGGATCGACTCGAAACCCTCGGGACCTGCCCGGGCGGCTGGATCACAGGACCTTTTGACAACCGGACTAACATTGCCGCCTATCGACCCCTTCCGATAGAAGGGGAACCTATGGACACTCTATCTTGTGTTCCTGGCAAACTCGGATTTCGATGCGTCTGGACTTGGTTACCCGCTGACCAATTCGGATCAATCCTGCCTGGCAGGGCTCTCGAAGACGAGGCGGAGACAGCCTGTCAGTTCAGAACATACTTCTCGTTACCGGAGGACATGGAAGTAGTGATTCTTCTCGGTGGTTCGTTCAGCGGTCGAGTTGCTATCGACAGAGAGACTGTCCACAACGACCCACTGTCTCGCAACGCCGTCCAGCGGGAAGGTGTCAGAGTGAAATTGTCCAAGGGAACTCACGAACTGGCGATGGTAATTTGCCAGACCCAGGGTGGTTCTATTCTCCATATCAACCTGCTGGATACCAAGTACGCCCAGATCGAGGGACTGGCCTGGTTGCGCCTGTCCGATGTACCGATAGACGGGCCATCGGAAGCAACTCTGGTTCACCCAATTTTTGACCCCTATGATACCATGGTGACCAGCCGACCTGCCCGGCCGGATGATCGCTACTGGTGGGCTATGTTGAAAACCTACAATGGTTATGCGGATGAGGTCATCGAATCGTTTGAAGACCTGTTTGCCGAGGGTGATCTGTCGTTGCTGGAAACATGGATTTTATCACGGGCATTGATTTACAATGACGAGAGTACCAAGGGGACGGAGTACCTCGGGCATATCCGCCAGGCAGTGTCAACCCCGCTGACCGACTGGTATTGGAATGTGACCACCGCGGAAAGCTATGCTGTTCAGATCAATGCTCACATTGTGTTAGACTCAATTTATCCGGGGCGGATAGCGTTCGAGATGATGTCAGCCCTTAAGCCGCTTTTAGAGGGTGATATTCCCAGAGCCATTGCCAGTATAGACGAACTTGATGCCAAGTATCCCACCAACACCAGCCTGGCGACGATCAAGAGCGTCTATTACCAGAATCTACTTAGTGATCCGGAATCGGCCTACGAAGAATTCCTGCGAGCTTGTGAAAAAGGTTCGGATCTAAAGTCGAAACTGCTGGAATCGAGTGGCTATCTACAGGGACTCAGCAAGTGGAAGAAAGCCATTGAGAGTGCGCAGAAAGCTATCAAGGCTTTTTCTCACACCGATTTCCTGGTAAATTCGCTGGTAAATTCACATCTAAACATGCAGACTGGGAAAAAAGTGGTTCCCCTCCTGGATTCGCTCATTAGAGTCTTCCCCTCTAATATCGAACTCTACAGCCTGTTGCACGCCGTCTACTCTCGGAGTGGCGAATCGGACAAAGCGCGCGATGTTCTAGCAACGATTCATCGGGTAAAACCAGCCGCTGTGCGTCCCTATGTTGAGCTTGACTCACTGCACAATTCGGTTCCCTACGATGATATATTTGGTTCTCACGATGTCATGGCATTGTGGAACCGGGAACCGAGCGAACAGGAACGCGGCCCAAGCAGTTTTTGGTACCTTCTTGATTCGCATAAAGAAATAGTGTTTGAGTCTGGAGTCGTGCATTCCGATAAGCACTGGGCAATAGTGCTTCTTGATCGGGATGCGGTCGAACAGGTTCAGGAGATGTATCTCGGTTTTGATAATTCCCAGTGGTTCAACAAGCTACTCACGGCACGCCGCCTGCGCCAGGGCCAGCCACCGTTGGGCGGCGAAGTCGATGGCAGTAATGTCGTCTTTCGGGATCTGCAACCGGGGGATGCTATTGAAATCCACTATCGCACATGGTATGCCCGTAGCGGTGACCTCTGGAAAGAATACTGGAACACTTATCAGGTGTATTCTTCCCGCTATCAACGAAAGTGGGAATTCACTGTTCTGAGCCAGCGCGACGATATCAACTATTCGGTAGTAACTCCAGCCGGAGAACCCAACATTTCCGAGCATTTCGGATATCATCAGTTGACATGGCAGGGAGAAAACTATCCAGCTATGAATGTCGATTGCGCTATGGCACCACCATCTCTGGACCTGTTGGGGATGATCTATGTAAGTTCCATCTCTGACTGGAATACTATTCGTCACTGGTATTCGGCCATAAGCGAGGCGATCATTGATCATAACCCGAGAGCCGTCAAACTCGCTCGGGAAATTACGGCTGGTCTGGAGAAAGATGAAGACAAGTTGAGATGCTTATACGATTATGTGGTTCAGCAGATACCGTATCAGGTGTTTCAATTCTCTTACGATGCCTCCATCCCTCACGGGCCGGATCAAGTGCTGTTGAATCGGTGGGGGGACTGCAAAGACAAGGGACACTTGCTTGTTGCTATGTTGCGCGAGGTCGGTTTGGAAGCTTGGCCGGTGCTCACTATGAGTCGCTCCGAAGGCACTCAACTGCCACTTCCCCAATTTGCTTTCGATCACCTGATTGCCGCCTGCGTGATAGACAACGACACCCTGTACGTAGATGCTACCGATGTTCCGTTTCCACCGAACCAATCCATTACACACGATTTTGCGGGGCAACCATTTCTGGTGATCAATCCGAATGACACTCGGTCGCTGGCACACCTCCACAACGCCGAAGCTTCAGGCAATCACTCGGTTTTTACCATGCGTCTGAGCCCATCCGATGACGGCCACTTTGAGATGGACTACCGTAGCGAGTATTACAATCTGGAGGCCGGTTATCGACGGTACGATTTGAGAGGTGTCACTCCTTCGGAACTCAGGGAACAAATCGAAACTGATTACTCGGCCAGTCTGGGCGTAACCATATCTATCGATTCAGTTACACACGATGAAATAGAGACTTCTGATTCGGTCTTTGTTCGGGATCTATACGGCCAGCTCGACCTGAATATGCAGAGCTTCGGTAACATGACGATTGTCAATATGCCCGATTGGTCGTTTGTATCCAAAGGGCTGGTGCCGGCCCTTGTCAAAGACGGTAAACGTGATTATCTGGTCGATCTGCGCGGTTTCGTGGGACGGTACGAAAAGACCATCGAGCTTAAAGCACCGGAGGAATTCGGCCAGCCCCAAATGATAGATCCGGTTCAGTTCCACGATTCCCTACTTACCTTTGAGTGTAGCTCGGCTTGGAATGAGTCCACGCGAACACTTCGCCGCTCTTACGCAATGAAGGTGCAAGATGGTTTCTGCACCCATAATGCATTTGAGGTGTTTGCCCGCCAGATTATGGATGCATTTGATGCGCCTCTGGTATTTAGTCGATAATCGGGGCTGATCGGAACAGAATGAGCTTTGCCCACTTGCGTGGTGTCGGGTGCTCCTAATCGTGTTTCCGTACCCCCCCGAAGTATATCGCTGTCAAGGTTATCGTCGCACCGAGCGCCTGGGTGGGCGTAAACTGCTCGGAGAACATCAGCACTCCCCAGACCATCGCCAGAGTTGGCTGAAGTAACAAAATCAACCCGGCCCGCGAAGCTACAATTTTTGCCAGCGACGATGTGATCGCCCACCAACCTAACGCCTGAGCCACCAAACCGAGCGATATCAAATATATCCAACTGGCGGTATCTGGTGGTATCATCGGAACCGATTCCAACACTGCGCTCACACCAAGAAAAAGCGTGGAGAAAGCCGAGGCCCAAGCTATGAAAAGCATGACGTCGGGGATAACTTCGCGGTGACTGACCCAACGCATCGTTACCAGGTAGTGACCATAGACAACCCCGGTTATTAGTCCAAAGGCAATACCCTGAAGATATCTAGTATCGAAAACCACTTCATCTGTGGCCAACCCAACCAGCAAAGCAATCCCACCGATAGCACTGACTGCCGCTACCCAGAAACGGAGACTAAGTTTTTCTTTGAATATAAAAAAACTGAGTATCGCTGTTACGAAAACCTGGGTGTTGGCAAGAATGGTTGACATCCCCGCCCCACTGTAGATAACCGATCGGTGCCAGACAAAAAGATCAACGAAAAATATGAACCCCGCTAACACCGCGAACTTCAATAACCGTGGCGACAACGACAAACGTGAACCACGTAAAAACGAAACAGCAAACAGCACCAGGGCACCAAATAAGGTTCGCCAAAACCCGATCGCGGTCGGTCCCAGTCGACTTTCACCAACCAGTTTGACAAACACCGGCGCGAAACTAATACAAACCGCTCCGAGGATGAGCAATATCAGGGGATTGAACAGGGTTGGCCGGGTGTCGGTGTTCATGGGACAAGGATAGCTACATGAGAGGCGATTGGAAAGAACAAACCGACCATGAAGCTAGCGTAGGGCAAAACCCCTTAGCGGTTTTGCCATTATTGGCGGAACCACCAAGGGGTTCCGCCCTACTGTGGCTTAAATTTCAAACCCAGATATCCGGATTGTCTGACAATGTACAATTGGAGTAAGTTGAGTCTGTGATTGAATAATAACAGCGACGGTGGACTCTCAGGTGCGTAATAGGCTACCCGTCATGGAGTTCAGCTGGTACAGCAACATCCCGGCAACCTGATAGCTCACTTCCATTTATGCCTCAAGTTAAATAGGGATAACAGCCACAATTACAGCACAAATCCAGCACAGG
>JAGGTI010000086.1 GCA_021163775.1 Candidatus Zixiibacteriota bacterium | reverse complement strand
GGTGAGGTTGGTCTATCGGGCGAGGTGCGGGCGGTAACCAATATCGCCATGCTCGCATCCGAAGCCGCCAAGCTGGGGTTCAAGTCGATGGTTTATCCTGATGGTAACCAAATGGCTACCGATCAAGTGTCATTGGATTTACGGGCGGTCAAAGATATTCAAATGGCATTGGACGGGATCATTGACTGAAGAATCAAACAAGTTGATCTACAAACCTCTGACTACGGACGGCAAGGCTCGGCGTGGCGAGGTCACAACGGCGCACGGCACGTTCCAGACCCCAGCCTTCATGCCGGTCGGCACCAGCGGTGCGGTCAAGGCGTTAATTTCCGAAGACCTCGAATCATGCGGTGCCGAGATTGTTCTTGGCAACACCTACCATCTGTATTTGCGACCCGGCATTGATGTCGTCAAAGGTATGGGCGGTCTGGCCGCTTTCAACGGCTGGAACAAACCGACCCTGACCGACTCGGGCGGTTACCAGGTTTTTTCGCTCAAGCATATCAACAAGATCAGTGACGACGGCGTCGAGTTTCAGTCACACATCGATGGTTCTCGACACCTGTTTACGCCTGAAAGGGTGATGGATATTGAGCGTGCGATCGGCGCCGATATTATCATGGCCTTCGATCAGTGTGTCGCCTACCCGGCCGACGAGAAGACCGCCACCGAGGGGGTCCGCCGTACTTACGACTGGGCTACACGTTGTCTGCGGAGGTTTGATGAGTTGAACCGGACCGACGAGGACAGTCCTTCCCAACTTCTGTTTGGTATTGTGCAGGGGGCTACCTACAAGAATCTTCGCACCCAGTCGGCCGAACAGATTGTCTCGCTCGACCTGCCGGGTAATGCGATTGGCGGTCTTTCGGTGGGGGAGAGTAAAGCGGAGATGGAAGATATTCTGGCACACACTATCGAATTGCTACCGAAGGACAAGCCGCGCTACATGATGGGGATCGGTTATCCTGAAGATATCCTGATGGCGGTCTCTTATGGTGTTGATATGTTTGATTGTGTGTTGCCCACCCGCAATGCTCGCACCGGGAATGTGTTTACTTCGGAAGGGCCGCTGATCTATCGCAACGCCAGCTATGCCAACGATGAACGTCCGCTTGATCCGAATTGCGACTGCAAGGTATGTCGTCGTTATAGTCGGGCCTACATTCGACACTTGTATAACCAGTCGGAAATTACCGGTATGGTGCTGGCATCGTATCACTCATCGTATTTCTACCAGCAGTTGATGCGCGATATTCGTGGTGCTCTTGAAGCGGGACGGTTCGAATTATTCCGCAAAGAATTCCTCGCTCGATATTCTCAGACAGATTGAAGCAGGTGTTGCCCTGTTCACGGTTGTGTCAGGTCCTTGTCCCGACTTGTCGGGGCTGAGACCTGACACTCAGGCACGCGGCGCATGTGGACATATGCCGCGCACATTCATAGGACACTCCATGCCAGCGTCATATCTCAAATAGATAACCAAATGTAATCTGGAAACTACTGGTGCGGATTGTCTGATACGAGCGGATTTCACTGCCATCGATACCGATACCTATTTTCTTGAAATCGGGATACAACTCAACTACGGCAATCTCAAGAGAGTAGGAAGTGCGATAGCGCAAACCGAGAGTTAGCCGATAACCAAATCGCTCTTGCATGTCAATGGCGGTAATCCGCTCGGTGGCAAACGATGAGTCGGCGGTTTCATCAAACATCTTGAAGTGATGTAGCGCTAGTACCGGTCCCAATCCGATGTAACCGGTGAGATGGTCGGTGCCACGATAGTAAATGGCATCTACACCGAACAACATTGAATACAAGTGGCCGTTGGGATATAAGTGCGAGGTCACCCGTCCGTATTTGAAATCGACCGTTCCGCGTACCATGAGTGGGTGTAGCACCAACATTTCGTACTTGGCCGATACCAGTGGTTCAGCAGTAACAATACCATTCGGATTGGTTACGCCCACTGTGAAGTGCAAGCTTATGGAAGCCAGAGTGTCTTCTTCGATTGGGTTTAGCGGTGCGAGCGGAAGACACAACCAGGAAGTCATTAAAAATGCAGTCATCATAGAATTATCTCAGTTACCTAATATAGAGACGTGTCGGGCGCCGAAAAAACCTAAATTTTGTTTAGTAAAAGCATTGCGCTAATGGTCCATTATCCATCATAAAACATTCTTGCGATAACAATCTTGACAATACTCCAACGGTCTATTGTAACTCCTTGTGGTACAACGAGGAAAACGGTGCCGCCGGATACTCAAAACGGTTGACTCTGTATATATAAACACTATATTGTCAGATTCTTCGCGCTGGGTGTGACTAAATTCACAACCTTTAGTGATGACAAGTGAAACCTGTTGATACACATGGAGCAAGCCATGGCTGACAAGCTATTTAAGAACTTTATTAACGGTGAATGGGTCGAGTCAAAGTCCGGAGAGACTTTTGAGAATCGTAACCCCGCCGACACCGACGACCTGGTTGGCGTTTTCCAGAAATCAAATGCCGATGATGTGAAAGATGCTGTTGACGCCGCATCAGAAGCCTACAAAAAATGGCGACTGGTACCGGCACCCAAACGGGGCGAGATCCTATATCGTGTGGCTAACCGCCTATTGGCCGAAAAAGAACCTTGTTCGCAGGAGATGACCCGCGAGATGGGTAAAGTTATTGCCGAAACCCGCGGCGATACCCAGGAAGCTATCGACATGACCTACTATATGGCGGGTGAAGGCCGACGCTTGTTCGGAATGACCACGCCATCTGAGATGCCCAGCAAATTTTGTATGACCGTACGTCAGCCGTTGGGTGTTTGTGGTTTTATCACGCCGTGGAATTTTCCGATGGCTATTCCATCCTGGAAATCAATGCCGGCGTTGATGTGCGGTAACACGGTGGTTATTAAACCAGCAACCGATACTCCTAAATCAGTAGTTAACATGGTTCGTGTTATGCACGAAGAAGGAATTCCGCCCGGTGTTATTAACCTGGTAACCGGTTCCGGTGGTTCAGTGGGTCAGCCGTTGATCAAGAATGATCGGGTACGGGTGATTTCATTCACTGGTTCGACCGAAGTCGGCCGCAAGGTTTCCGAATCATGTGCCCCGACTTTCAAGCACGCCTGCCTCGAAATGGGCGGCAAGAACGTTGAAATCGTTATGGACGACGCCGATATCGACCTGGCTGTCGATGGTGCTCTCTGGGGTGCCTTTGGCACAACCGGTCAGCGTTGTACCGCGACCAGCCGTTTGATCTGTCACAAAGACGTTTTGGACAAAGTGATCAAGAAGATTTCCGATCGGGCCGCCAAGCTCAAAGTCGGGAACGGTTTGGATGAGTCAGTTCAGATGGGTCCGTGTGTCAACCAGGACCAGCTCGATACCGTTCTGAGCTACATTGAAATCGGCAAGAACGAAGACGGTGCTCGTCTGGTGACCGGTGGTGAACGTCTGACTGGTGGCGCCTACAACAAGGGTTACTTTGTCCAGCCTACGATTTTCGCCGATGTTACCCAGAAGATGCGTATCTGGAAAGAAGAAATCTTCGGCCCGGTGCTGTCGATCGGCACTTTCTCGACTTTCGAAGAGGCGATTGAAATGGCCAATGATACTCCTTACGGTTTGTCTGCGGCTATCTTTACCAGTGATATCAAGAAAGCCTACATCGCCATGCGCGACGTGAACACTGGTCTGTTCTATGTTAACGCTCCGACAATTGGTGCCGAGACTCACCTGCCGTTTGGCGGCACGAAAGAGACCGGTAATGGTCATCGTGAAGCGGCTACGGCGGCACTTGATGTGTTCAGTGAATGGAAATCGATTTCGGTTGATTTCTCGGGCGGTTTGCAACGGGCGCAGATCGATAATCAGTAATAGTTTACGATTGGTTTATTATGGCACGATGCAAATACATAGCCAATGATGACAGAGGCCACCGGCTTCTGCATTTGATTCTGTATATCTGGCTGTCATCGTCAATATGAACGCTTGATTGACACTTAGAAGACAGTTAATTGGTTATGAATGAATCAGTCAGGAGATAATAAAATGGCTAAGAAAAAAGTGATTATCATGGGCGCGGCTGGCCGCGATTTCCATAATTTCAATACTCTGTATCGTAACGATAGTTCGGTTGAGGTTGTTGCTTTTACCGCGACTCAGATTCCCGATATTTTTGGGCGCAAGTATCCAAAGGTTCTCGCAGGCGATTTGTATCCGAAAGGGATTCCGATTTTCGACGAAAGCAAACTGCTTGGGTTGATTAAGAAACACAATGTTGACGAAGTGATCTTCTCCTATTCTGACGTACCGTATGAGTATGTTATGGAGAAAGCCGCTTATGTGATGGCCGCCGGGGCGCGGTTCTCTCTTGAGGGAGCCCTTCCGACCCAGATCAAGTCAACGAAACCGGTTATTGGCGTTTGCGCCATTCGCACCGGTTGTGGCAAGTCGCAGACTACCCGCAGGGTGGCCGAAGCTCTTCAGGCAATGGGTAAAAAGGTCGTGGCAATTCGTCACCCCATGCCGTATGGCGATCTGGCCAAACAGGCCTGCCAGCGTTTTGCCAAACTGTCCGATCTCGACAAACACAAATGTACTATCGAGGAGCGGGAAGAGTACGAACCGCACATTATGCGGGGCGTGACAGTTTACGCCGGTGTTGATTACGAGATGATTATCCGTGAGGCTGAGAAAGAAGCCGATGTTATCCTGTGGGACGGCGGCAACAACGATATGTCTTTCTATCAGACCGATTTCCTGATTACCGTTGTGGATCCTCACCGTGCCGGTCATGAACTGGTTTATTACCCCGGTCAGGTCAATTTGTTGATGGCTGATGCGATTGTGATCAACAAGATCGACTCGGCTGACAACGATGGTATCGCTGAAGTGCGGGCCAATATCGCCGCTTACAATCCGACCGCGGCGGTGGTTGACGGCGCTTCGCCGATCCAGGTCGACAAGCCGGAACTGATTCGCGGTAAGAGAGTTTTGGTTGTGGAAGACGGACCGACTTTGACTCACGGCGAGATGCAGTTTGGCGCCGGAGTAGTGGCGGCTTCCAAGTACGGCGCCGCCGAACTAGTCGACCCAAGGCCGTTCACGGTCAAATCGATTACCAAGACTTATGAGAAATATCCGGATATTGGCGTGCTACTGCCGGCCATGGGTTACGGCGACCAGCAGATCAAGGATCTGGAAACGACAATCAACAAGACCAAGTGCGATTCGGTCATCGTGGCTACGCCAATTGACCTTAGTCGGATACTCGAGATCAAGCATCCGGCTACGCGGGTTTACTACTCATTGCAGGAGATTGGCACACCAACTCTGGCCGAGCTTCTGGAGCAGTTCCTGGTGAATCAGAAGAAAAAGAAATAAGAGCGATATGAAACGATGGGCCGAGGAATCTCGGCCCATCGCATTTTGAGCCAGTTATTTTCTGGATATAGCATAATAAGAATGAGTAGCAACAAGACAGCAGTGATTGCTCTGGGTGGCAATGCTATCACCAAGCCCGGAGTGGAAGATACTATCGCCAACCAGTTCAGCCACACCCGTGAGTCGCTTGACGGAGTAGTTGAACTGATTCGCGATGGCTACAATTTGGTTGTGAGTCACGGTAATGGGCCTCAGGTTGGCAACGCCCTGTTGCGGATTGAAATGGCTCGTGGCAAAGCGCCGATCCTGCCGTTAGGTGTATGTGTCGCCGATACTGAAGGCGGCATGGGGTATATGATTCAGCAGTCGTTGCAGAATAGACTCCGCGCCGAGGGACTGGATCGCCCGGTGGTGACGATTATCACCCAGGTGTTAGTTGATCCGAACGATCCCGACATCGCCGACCCGTCCAAGTATATAGGCCAGTTCTATACCGAAGAAGATGCGAAAGCGTTTTTCCAGACCCGTGGTTGGCAGATGAAGAAGGATGCTGACCGGGGGTATCGCCGAGTGGTGCCGTCGCCGGTGCCGACCCGCACAATTGAAGCGGCAACAATCAAGACGCTGGTCGATTCGGGGACGATTGTGATCGCCGTCGGTGGTGGTGGTATCCCGGTCTATATTGACGAACACGACCGGTACGAGGGAATCGACGCGGTGGTTGACAAAGACCTGGCGTCGGCAGTCCTGGCGCGTGAGATCGGAGCCTCGGTGTTGCAAATTCTAACGTCGGTGGATGCCGTATCGACCGATTTCGGCAAGCCTGAACAAAAAGAGCTTGGCCAGGTGACTCTGGATGAAATAAAGCGGCTTCAAGACGCGGGACATTTCCCGCGCGGTTCGATGGGCCCCAAGATCAAGGCCGCTATCAAATTCCTGGAGAACGGCGGCGATGTCGTTTCCATTACTTCTTTTGAGAATGCCGGACGTGCCCTTCGGGGTGACGCTGGAACACGGATAGTTCGTGAATGATGTGCCGACTTGCTCAGGATACGGTGGGTGATATTTTGACCCGGGGTCGTATCTTCGAGGTTGGTGGCGCTGTCCGCGATCGAATCATTAACCCCAATCTGCGTATCAAAGACCGTGACTATCTGGTTACTGGTATCCCATACGAGGAATTAACAAAGATTCTACGCCGCCACGGTCGGGTTGATCTGGTTGGGCGCAGTTTTGGTGTTATCAAGTTCACTCAGACGCAAGGTGGCCAGCCTTATACTTTTGATATTGCTCTGCCACGGCGTGAGCACTCAACCGGCCTGGGACATAAAGATTTTGAGGTTGCTTTCAATCCCGATCTTTCTGTTGAGGAAGACCTTGCCCGGCGTGATTTTACCGTGAACGCGATGGCGATCGCTCAGGACAACCAGAAACTGATTGATCCACTGGGTGGCGAGATGGACCTTCGTAACCGGCAGTTACGGATGACCTCGCCGGAATCGTTCACCGAAGACCCCTTGAGAATGTTGCGAGCGATCCAGTTTGCGGCTCGCTTTGATTTCGAGATAGAACCGGAGACTTATCGGGCATTAACTGAGCGGGTGGCGCTTATACAGACGGTGTCGGCCGAGCGAATCGCCGAAGAATTGGTCAAACTGCTTACTTTGGCCGAGAAACCATCCGATGGATTTCGCTTGATGCGGAAGTCCGGACTTCTGCGTGAGATCTTGCCCGAATTGGAGGTCAGCGTTGGCGTGGATCAGCCCGGTGGCTATCACAAGTATGATGTGTTCGAGCACTCGATCCGCTGTATCGATGCCTGCGACAAGAACTTGCGGCTGAGACTGGCCGCTATGTTCCATGATATAAGTAAACCGCAGGCCAAGCGGCCTTCTGATACCGGCGCTACATTCTACGGTCATGAAATGCTGGGCGCGCGAGTGGCCCGGCGAGTTATGACTCGGCTCCGCTTTTCGAATTCTTTAATTGACGAGGTGGCGACGCTGGTCGAACGCCATATGTTCACGACCGGTGTGACCGACAAAGGGCTCCGACGTTTGGTGCGCAAAGTAGGGGTTGACCTTATCTTTGATTTGCTTGATCTGAGGCGTGCCGATGTGATCGCACAGGGGATGGGTGGTCACACGGATGATGTCGACCAATTTGAGAAAGATATCAGAGAGGAACTCTCTCGCAAGCCCCCATTCAGCTATTCTGATCTGGCCCTCAACGGCCATGACATTATGAAATTATTCGATCTTAAGCCTTCACCGACCGTTGGCGCCATCCTTGAACACCTAATGGAGGCGGTATTGGATAATCCCGAGCATAATACGAAGGAATTACTTGAAACTTTAGCACAAAATTATTATCAAATGCTGATTGTTATTAGCGCTTCAGACAGCGAGGAAACTGAGCGATGAAAGTACACGAGTATCAGGCTAGACAGATGTTTGCCGACCACGGTGTGCCGGTTCCAAATGGCGAAATTGCCACTACTAGTTCCGAGGCTTATGAGATCGCCGAGCGGTTTAATAAACCGGTCATGGTCAAAGCCCAGGTATTGGTTGGTGGACGTGGTAAGGCTGGCGGTGTGAAATACGCCGAGAACGCCGAGGCCGCCCAAGTGCTGGCGACCAAAATTATTGACATGGATATTAAGGGTGAAACGGTCCACAAGGTTCTTATCAGTGAGGCGGTTGATATTCTCTCTGAATCATATGTTGGTATTATCCTGGATCGGGCCACCCAGAAGCCGGTTATCATGGTTTCGTCCGCCGGTGGAGTGGACATTGAAGAAGTGGCTGACAAAACGCCGGAGAAGATTTTCAAAGAGTATGTAGATCCGGTGGTCGGACTGCAGGCTTATCAGGCGCGAAACCTGGCTTACAAGTTGTTCAAGGATATTGGCCAGGTGCGACAGGGAGCTGACATTTTGATGAAGCTCTACCAGACTTTTTGGGATGTTGATGCGTCACTGGTCGAAATCAACCCGTTGGTCACTGTACCCGGTGGCAAAGTGCTGGCGATTGATGCCAAAGTCAATATCGATGACAACGCTTTGTACCGTCAGAAAGAGATCGAAGCGATGCGCGATCTGGCGGCGGAGGAACCGGCCGAGATCAAGGCGCGTGAGGCCGACCTTTCGTTTGTCAAACTCGATGGCAGTATTGGCTGTATCGTTAATGGTGCCGGACTGGCTATGACCACGATGGATCTGGTTAAGCGGTACGGCGGTGAGCCGGCTAACTTCCTGGATATTGGAGGTTCCTCGAATCCGCAGAAAGTAGTCGCGGCGATGGATATTATTCTCAGCGATCCTAACGTGCGATCGATTCTGATCAATATCTTTGGTGGTATCACTCGCTGTGATGATGTCGCTTCTGGTATCGTGGAAGCTTTCAAACAGCTTAAGCCGTCGATCCCGGTGGTCGTCCGGCTGACAGGTACCAATGAGAAAGAAGGCAAGAAGATTCTGGCGTCCGTGAAACTTCCTTCCGCCGATACGCTGGACAACGTTGTCAAAAAGGCCATCGAACTGGCCGGGTAACCGAGGCTGTAAGGAAAGTGAAGAGGAACGAAAACAATGTCCATATTCATAGATAAGAAAACGAAAGTTATTGTGCAGGGCATCACGGGCCGCGATGGTTCCTTCCATGCCAAGCAAATGAAGAACTACGGTACCAATGTCGTTGCTGGAGTCACACCTGGCAAAGGCGGTAGCAAAGTAGCCGGTATTCCTGTATTCAATACTATGCAGGACGCGATGGCCAAGGTCAAAGCTAACACTTCGGTTATTTATGTCCCGCCTCCGTTTGCGGTTGACGCTATTTACGAAGCGGTTTCGGCTGGGATTAAGCTGGTTGTCTGTGTTACTGAGGGAGTACCAGCCAACGACATGATGAAAGTCGCGCCGTTTGTCAAAGCTAACGGTGCCCGCCTTATTGGACCAAACTGCCCCGGACTCATTTCTCCTGATCAGTCGAAAGTCGGCATCCTGCCCGGCACGATTGTGAAGAAGGGAAATATCGGGGTGATCTCACGCTCCGGTACTTTGACCTACGAGGCTATTTGGGCCCTTACTCTTGAAGGCTTGGGTCAGACAACTTGTGTTGGTATTGGCGGTGACCAGGTGATCGGCACCAATTTCATCGATTGTTTGGCGGCATTCGAGGCTGACAAGGCGACCAAGGGGATTGTCATGATTGGTGAAATCGGTGGTTCTGATGAAGAAGAAGCGGCGGCTTATATTAAGAAGAACTTGACCAAGCCGGTGGTGTCGTTTATTGCCGGTCAGGCCGCGCCTCCTGGAAAACGGATGGGGCATGCCGGGGCGATTGTTTCCGGTGGATCAGGCACGGCTGAAGGTAAGATCAAGGCGCTGAACGCCGCCGGTATTCCGGTGGCTGGATCGCCGACTGAGTTGCCTGCTCTGATGAAAGAAGCTCTCAAGAAAGCCAAAGCCAAGGCCGCTAAAAAAGCCGCCAAGGCTAAATCGAAAGCAAAATAAGCTAAGTGAGCATATTTCTTACCATTAACCACTCAGATAGATTATGTCAGAGTGAGGAGACGAAATGAGCGATTCTGGTACCGGTGATCAGACTAAGGCCGAAGCCGGTAAAAAAAACAAGTACGATTATACCAATGGTCCGCCTCCGTTGGAAATCAATATGAAGTGGTGCAAAGCGTGCAATATCTGTATTGCGCTCTGCCCCAAGGAAGTTTTTGAACCCAATCGGGATGGCAAGCCGATCATCGCACGCCCAGAGAATTGTACCCAGTGTACAATTTGCTGGGTACACTGCCCTGATCTGGCTATCACCTCCAACTATAAGTAGAAAGGCAGGACAATGGCAGATAAAGAAAGAGTCCTGGTCATGGGCAACCAAGCCTGTGTTCTGGGAGCTATATATGCCGGCTTGCGTTTCTTCGCTGGCTATCCCATCACACCATCAACTGAAGTCGCTGAGGGCTGTGCCCGTGAATTGCCCAAGATCGGCGGCCGGTTCATCCAGATGGAGGACGAAATCGGCTCGATCGCGGCTGTAATCGGTGCCTCGGTATCTGGTTTGAAAGCTATGACCGCTACCTCCGGACCAGGCTATTCGTTGATGATTGAGAATCTCGGTTACGCTTATATGACGGAAACCCCGCTGGTGGTTATCAATGTCCAGCGCGGGGGACCCTCAACCGGACTGCCGACCAAAGTCAGCCAGTCTGATACCATGCAGGCCAAGTGGGGTCCGCACGGTGACTACACAGCGATTACTGTGGCGCCTTCGACCATTGGGGAAACAGTTACCGAGGTGATCCGGGCCTTTAACCTCGCCGAACGATTCCGCACCCCGGTGACGGTTCTTCTTGACGAGGTACTTGGTCATTCACGGCAGATTATCACTCTGCCGGAGCCGGGTGAAATTGAGATTTTTGATCGGGTTAAACCGACCTGTTCCCCTGAGGAATTCGAGGCTTTTGCGATGACTCCCAACATGGTTTCGCCGATGCCTGCCTATGGTGAAGGTTACCGCTATGTCTGTACCGGTTTGACGCATGACACCAAAGGTTTCACGACAAATAAATCGGAAGAGATCGCACCCAAAATGTACAAGTTGCGGCATAAAATCATCGATTACCAGGATGAGATTCATAAAATGCGGGCCGAGAAGATGGATGATGCCGAAGTGGCTTTCATCTCTTACGGTTCAGTTGCGCGTGCGGCCCTTCAAGCGACCGATATTGTCCGCAAAGCAGGTTATAAAGTCGGAGCACTGCAACTTCAGACGATCTGGCCGTTCCCGGATGAGAAACTCCGTGAAATGTGTGGCAAGTGTCGCGCTGTAGTCGTGGCCGAATTGAACATGGGACAGATTGTGCACGAAGTGCGCCGCGCCTTGCCGCCCGACATCGAAGTGCACGAACTGCAGCGCTACGATGGCGAGATACTTACTCCGATGCAGTTGGTTAATAAACTGGAGGAGGTGCTCTGATGACTACCGCAACAAAAAATAAGAAGAGCCAGAAATCATCGGTCATCCTGGACTACTTGCGACCCAACAAAGGAATGCCTTCAGTCTGGTGTGCTGGTTGTGGCAACGGTATTGTTATGACGGCTATCATTCGAGCCGTTGATAATTTGGGCCTATCCAAGGATGAAGTAGTTATGGCCTCTGGTATCGGTTGTTCCAGCCGGATGCCGATGTATTTAGATTTCAGTGCTTTACATACTACACACGGTCGGTCACTGGCTTTTGCGACCGGTGTGAAGTTTGCACGTCCTGAATTAAAAGTTATTGACATCACGGGTGACGGTGATGCGCTTGCCATCGGTGGTAATCATTTTATTCACGCCTGTCGCCGCAATATCGATATTACCGCTATTCTGATTAACAATAACATCTATGGTATGACTGGCGGTCAGGGCTCACCCACAACACCCTCGGGGGCGTTCTCCACAACTACCCCTTACGGCAATTCCGAGAAACACTTTGATCCATGTTCGCTGGCTAAAGCGGCTGGAGCTTCGTTTGTAGCTCGCACTACGGTCTATCATGCTACGCAGATGGATACAATAATTCAAAAGGCAATTAGTCATCGTGGTTTCTCTTTAGTTGAAGTCATCTCCAACTGTCATACTTACTATGGCCGGCTGAATCGTATGGGTGATGCCGTGGCTATGCTCAACGATTTCAAAAACCGAGCTGTGCCGCTTGCCAAGTCAAAGAAAATGACCGAGGAAGAGATGGTCGGTAAATTCGCTATAGGTGTTCTTCACCAGGAAGAAAAGACCGAATTCTGCGACGTTTACCAGTCGGTTGTTGATAAAGTAAAGGGAGGCAAATAGAATGGCTGTCAGTCTAAAAGGCAAAGTGGCGATCCCTGAGGATCGTTTTGAAATGCGTCTTTCCGGTTCGGGCGGCCAGGGTATGATTCTGGCGTCAGTGATCTTTGCCGAAGCGATCGGTAAAACGGATAAGCGCAATGTGGTACAGACTCAGTCGTACGGCCCTGAGGCTCGTGGCGGAGCCTCCAAGTCGGATGTGGTGATCTCGGAGAACGAGATTTACTATCCGAAGGCGATAAAACTCGACTTATTGCTGACCATGACCCAGGAGTCGCTTGACAAGTATTATGCGGATCTCAAGGAGGGCGGCACGCTCATAGTCGATACCAGCTTGGTGACCGAATTTCCCACCGACAAATACTTTGGTTTGCCGTTTACTGAATTGGCCAAAAAAGAAGCTGGTCATGTTATGGTGGCCAATGTTATCGCATTGGCGGCTATCGCCGAGTTGACCGGGTCTGTCACGCGTGAGGCACTTACGGACGCCGTTTTGAGTCGGGCACCGAAAGGTACGGAGGAAAAGAACAAGAAGGCGATCGAGATAGGCTTTGCCGAAGCCGCCAAACTCAAGGCAAAGAAAGGCTGATTGATGAGCCGCACTTTGTTGATCGTTAAACCTGATGCGGTTGAACGTAATCTGATCGGTTACATTGTTGGCCGTTTGGAGCGGGCCGGTTTTAAGATTGTTGAGATGCGTATGCTGACTCTTGATGAGACTAAGGCGCGCAGTTTCTATGCTGTTCATGAAGGCAAGCCGTTTCTTAATGATCTGGTCAAGTTTATGACATCCGGTCCGGTGGTTCTGATGGCTCTTGAGAAGGAAAATGCGGTTGAAGACCTTCGGACATTGATCGGTGCAACCGATCCGGCAAAAGCTGCCTGTGGGACTATCCGGCAGGAGATTGCATTGAATATTGAGAAGAATTCGGTGCATGCCTCGGATTCTGATGATAACGCCACCAAGGAGATCGCACATTTCTTCTAACTGAGAAATGTTCGGGAATAGCGGTCAATGGAAGTCAAACTGGCATACGGCAGAACCAGCGTGACGCTCGATGTGCCTGATTGGGTCGAGATGGATCGTTATGGGCGATCGGATGTGAATGACCGAGTTGCTTATAGTGATTTCTGTACCGGTTTGTCGATGGCGAAAGCCGAGGTAGTCTTTCGGGGTTCGCCGCTGTTTGTCGTCAACGATGGCCATCGGAGCACGCCAACTCTGAAGGTTCTTGATTGGTTGAATCAGTATGACAGCACCTTGCTTGACCGTGCGAGTTTTCTTATCGCTTGTGGTGCGCACTGTGCACCAACGGATGAACAACTTCAAACTATCTTCGGTCCATATTTTGACCGCGCCAGAGATCGTCTATTTTGGCATGATTGTCATGATCTGGATTCGATGGTGTCGGTTGGTGTTGATCATTTCGGCGAGCAAGTTTATCTCAATCGATTGGTTGTTGAATCTGAGCAATCGATTGTGATTACTTCTGTGGAACCACACTATTTCGCAGGTTTCACCGGGGGGCGTAAGTCGTACTTTCCAGGTTTGACCGATATGTCCACAATAGAACGCAACCACAATTTAGCCAATTCGCTTGATTGTGCGCCGTTGAAGCTCAAGGGCAACCCGATGGCGGAACATCTGGATGAGATATTGGCGCTGATTGAACCGGAGAGAATATTCTCGATTCAATTAGTAATGGATGCTTCGCACAATATCAGCAGAGTGTTTTTCGGGTCGATTGATACTGCCTTTCGCGAAGCAACCGATGCGGCCCGCAATCTGTATGCGTACAAAGTCGATCAACCGTATGATTTGGCTCTGGCCGAAGTTGGATCACCTTTGGATCGAAGTCTTTACCAGATTCAGAAAGCACTCGAAAATTGCCAGGCCGCTGTTGTTGATGGTGGCACTGCCGTGGTGGTTGCGGCCTGTGAGGATGGTATCGGCAAACGCAACTTCTATGATCTCGCAAGTGAGTGGGATGCTGAAGAAAACGTACCGATCGACCGAGTACCCCGTTTTGGTTCTCACAAACTTTCAAGAGTGAATACGATAAGACGCCGCATAAACGTCCGATTGTATTCGGATTTACCACCCGAGCAACCACGCCGGGTTTTTTATGAACCTGCAAAGGATCTGCAGGTTCTTGTGAATGAATGTTTAGACAGAGACAATAGAAAGCGGCTGGCAATTGTATACGATGCCGGCCATACTGTATTACAAACGATAGGTGCTCCTTAGGACACATATCGAGAATATCCTGGAGGGATATTATGAACAAGAAAATCGCCGTTATCGGAGCTGGTCACGTTGGCGCTACCTGCGCCATGTATTTGGCTGAAGCTAACTTTGCTGACGTTGTCCTGGTTGATGTCATCCCTGACATGCCGATGGGCAAAGGCCTCGACCTGTCGCAGGCTGGACCGGTCCGTGGCTACAACGCCAAGGTGTACGGCAGTAATGATTTCAAGGACATGAAAGGTGCCGAAATTGTCATCATGACTGCCGGTCTCGCTCGTAAACCGGGGATGTCTCGTGAGGACCTGTTGACCAAGAACGCGGCTATCATAGCGTCCTGCGGCAAGAGTATTAAAAAGTATTGCCCCAAGAGTACCGTTATTGTGATTTCCAACCCGCTCGACCTGATGACATTCCATATGCAGAATGTCACTGGTTTCCCGAAAAACCGCGTGTTGGGTCAGGCCGGAGTGCTTGATTCCACACGGTTCCGTACTTTCATCTCGATGGAACTTAATGTCGCTATGACAGACATTCAGGCGATGGTTCTCGGTGGGCACGGCGACACTATGGTGCCGTTGACCAAGTATACCACGGTGGGTGGTATACCGGTTGGTGAATTGATTGAAGCCAAGAGACTGAAAGAGATCTGCCAGCGGACCGCGGTCGGTGGTGGTGAAATCGTCAAACTGCTCAAGACCGGTTCGGCTTATTACGCTCCGGCGGCGGCCGCAACTGACATGTGCAAGGCGATTTTCTTTGATGAGAAGAAACTTCTTCCGGATGCGGCCTGGTTGACTGGTCAGTACGGAATCAAGGATATTTATATTGGTGTTCCGGTCATATTGGGCGCAGGCGGTGTCGAGAAAATTCTCGAGCTGAAACTCTCCAAGGGTGATCTGAAGTCGCTCCAGAGTTCTGCCGCTACTTATAAAGAACACTTGAAAATAATGGGCTATAATTAAGGAGGAAGCATAGCCATGTACAAACATATTGAAATCCCTAAGGACGGCCAACCGATCAAACGCAAAGGCAAGAAGTTGGCTATTCCTAACCGCCCGATAATCCCTTTTATCGAAGGTGATGGTATCGGTCGGGATATCTCGAAAGCGACCCGTCGTGTCGTAGACGCCGCTGTCGAAAAGGCCTACAAAGGCCGCAAGAGGATCGCCTGGATGGATATCTACGCCGGCGAAAAAGCCTACGAGCTGTACCGCGAGTGGCTACCACAGGAAACCTGCGATGCGATCAAGAAATACTATGTCGCCATCAAAGGCCCTTTGACTACTCCGATTGGTGGTGGTTTCCGTTCGCTCAACGTTTCGCTACGTCAGATTCTAAATCTGTACGCTTGCGTCCGTCCGGTGCGGTACTTCAAGGGTGTTGGTTCACCCGTTACGCATCCGGAAAAACTTGATGTTGTCATTTACCGTGAGAACACCGAGGATGTCTACGCCGGTATCGAGTGGAAAAAAGGCTCGAAAGAAGTCAAGAAAGTGATCAATTGGCTGAACAAGTCGATGAAGACCAACATCCGGAATGATTCCGGTATCGGGATCAAGCCGATCTCGGTCACCGGTACTAAGCAGTTGGTCCGCAAGGCGATTGAGTATGCCATCGCGAACAAGCGTTCTTCGGTCACCTTGGTGCATAAAGGGAATATCATGAAGTACACCGAAGGCGCTTTCCGTGATTGGGGCTACAAGTTGGCGGTAACCGAGTTTCGTAACAAGGTTGTCACCGAGGACGAAGTTTGGGACAAGTACAAAGGCAAAGCGCCGAAGGGCAAGATTGTCATCAAGGATCGCATTGCCGACAGTATGTTCCAGCAGATACTGACTCGCACGGATGAGTACGACGTGCTTGCCACGCCGAACTTAAACGGCGATTACCTTTCCGACGCTTGCGCCGCGCAGGTCGGCGGACTCGGTATGGCCGCCGGGGCGAACATGGGTGATTACATCGGTCTCTTTGAGGCAACTCACGGCACCGCGCCGAAGTATGCCGACAAGGACATGATCAACCCGAGTTCGTTGATTCTTTCGGCAGTGATGATGCTGGAATACATGGGTTGGGACAAGGCCGCCAAGTTGATCGACAAGGGGATCGCCAAAACGATCACCAAGAAGACGGTCACTTACGACCTGCACCGCCAGATGAAGGGCGCGAAGAAGGTTGGCACTTCGGAGTACGCGACCCAGATCATTAAGAACATGTAGTTATGTAGGTCGGAACCTAGCCTGCCATGAGCTTGTCGAAGGGTGGTTCCGACAGTCACCCTGAGCTTGTCGAAGGGTCGAAGGTCAAGCAGGGCGGGTCTGTTTTTGGTGTCTTCGAACCCGCCACACCTGTGGCCGGCAGATGTCCACATCTGCCGGCTTTTTATTTGGCTGAATTCTCAAGCAAGTCATTCTGAGAATCAAGTAGGTCGGAACCAGTCCGCTTCGGGCGGTTTCGACAACCTATGCCTGACGATTCTTTCCGGGGCAGACCGGGAAGTCTGTCGCCCACAGGATTCGGGGGAGCTTCATTAGACTCGGCGGAGTGCGTCGGGCAGTTCACCGCTTGGAATGACTATCGGCCTATTTGCGACCACAACTGGGTCCTCGTTTCCGCCAGGATGACGAACATGGGGCGAGGATGACGGAGAGGGAGTTTCCGGCTTACAAGGTTCCCCAAAATTAGTTGACCGGTTCTTCGGCGATATCTAAAATTCGGGCAAACCCAAATCAACACACACGGCAACTCGATTCGATCACCAAACGGAGAGCCATACCATGGAAGAACAAAACATCCCCAACAGCCCAAACACGCAGAACGACCAAAACCTCGTCAAAGAGATAACCCATCCGCTTTATCAGGCTAAGGGCTGGATGCAACTGCTGGGGGTGGTGATGATATTATCGAAGGTGTCCTGGCGGCGATCACAATTGTCGGGATAGTATTCGCCGGGCTACCGATCTGGCTCGGAGTGCTTCTGTTCAAGGCGGCCGGAGCCGCCGACAGCGCCATGTTCACCGGCGACAAGTCCCGCTTGATCGAATCATTGCGTCATGTCAAGACCTTCTTCATCATCAATGGCGTGATGATGTTACTCATTGTTGCTTTTGTTTGGCTTCGTATTCTTTCTGGGTGGCATGGCGGCCTTTATGGGTATGTAGTAATGCCGGCGGGTGACCAGCTGTTCAGCAAAAGTTATATGTTTTGCCAATTCTTGTGTCCGCTCTAACGGGCGTGTGAACTGGCAGTATACGGAATTGATTGGTACCACACCCAGCAGATGTGGACATCTGCCGGACACTTCGTACCCCTCTCACAAAATATGCTTGACTACAGATGATCCGTACTACCAATATACCAATGTATGGGTGCTCATGGTGTCAAAAAAGAGGCTGACAGAAAATGACAATTACGAAATCAATAACAATTGAGGATTTGCTTGAACAGGTCCAGGGGACGGTCTCCTATCTAAGCAAGAATGGGATTAGATGTATTCGTTGTGGAGAACCGATCTGGGGAACACTCGAAGAGGCCGCAAAAGAAAAAGGGTTTGGCGAAGACGATATCCAACGCTTTGTTGATGACCTCAACAAACTGGCGGAATCGCAACAGTAACCAATTCGTCTGTACTTCCGTGTAGCTCTGCTTCTCAACAGCAAATCAGGGGTTTATTGGGTTCCTGATTTTCTACTGCTGAGCCACTTATATTTCAGCATTTCTATCGTAAATATTGAAATTGCTATAGCGTGTTGTTTCACTATATCCGTCCATTTGTTCTTATTGAATTTGATAATTTATTCACAATGTGTGACATTATAGTGACACACAGGTTTATATTAGCCCTTTATTGGGATCAAAATTTGTGATTTATCTGGAAGATATATTGAATATGAAATTCGGTATTGCGGGTACCTCAATTTGGCAACAAAACCAGGCTCTTATTGAGCATTTGACTCTTGATCGAGATACTGTAGTTGTTGAGCTACAGTGCCTGAAGATGGCACTCGGTGCCACGGAATTGATCTGTCTGTCCACCTGCAATCGGGTGGAATTTCTGTATGTAACTGATGACAAATCGGAAGAAGGTATATTACATCGACTGATCGACTATTTCTTCTGCGGTGATACCATGACTAACTTTTCCCCGAATGATTTCTATCATTTCACAGGGAAGGATGCGATAACTCATCTTTTTCGCACGACCGCATCTTTGGAATCGCTTGTTGTCGGTGAAACCCAGATTGCCAGTCAGTTCAAAGATGCTTACCAACTCGCTGTTGACAACAGCCTTTGCGGTCACATTCTTACCAACTTGTCTGAGGAAGCTCTAAAAGTATCGAAGAAGGTTCGTCGTGAGACCTCAATTGGAGAAGGTGCTGTTTCGATGGCTTCTCTCGCTGTGAAATCACTAATCAGTAAGTTAGACCCGGAAACTGCCGAGCCTGTGATGGCCTTGGTTGGCTCGGGTGAGATGACTGTCAAGCTGGCCCGCTATATCAAAAAGACCAGTGTCGGGCAACTGCTTTTTGTCACTCGCGAGGCGGTATGACTCCCAAACCGAAGTTAGTGATTGGGTCACGTGGGTCCGATCTGGCCCTCTATCAGGCCAATTTTATTAAGGATATCCTTACTGCGGGTGGAAACTGTTTTACAGAGATCAAAATTATCAAAACTTCCGGTGATCGAATCGCCGATCTTTCTTTTGACAAGATGGAAGGCAAGGGGTTTTTCACCAAGGAGTTGGAGGAAGCTCTTCTTGCTCGGGACATCGATCTTGCTGTTCATTCTCTTAAGGATCTTATGACCAGCCAGCCGGCAGGACTCAAACTTGGTGCGGTGGGATACCGGGCGGATCGACGGGAATTGCTAATCATTCGGCCGGAGTCCAAAATCTCAGAAGGTTTGCTTCCGGTTAAACCGGGTGGGATTATAGGTACCAGTTCGGCTCGTCGGCAATGCCAGATCGCATATCACAATCAAAAATTATCCATCAAAGATCTGCGTGGTAATGTGCCGACCAGGATAAACAAACTTCGTGAAGGGCACTATGATGCAATCCTGATTGCTACTGCCGGTGTCACTCGTCTGAACCTTGATTTGTCGGATCTTGAGGTTGTTCATCTTGATGAACAACAGTTTTTACCTGCCCCGGCCCAGGGAACGCTTGGTATACAAATTCGGGAGAATGATCCCGAGGTGGAAAGGTTGGTCGCTCCCCTAGGATCCGAGGAGGCGACTGCTGAGGCTAAACTGGAAAGAGGTTTGTTGGCCAAATTCGATTTGGGATGTTCGCTCCCGTTAGGTGTCTGCTCGAGTCGGAATCAAAAGGAATACATCTTAAAATCGGTTCTCGGTGTACGTTCGGGCGACGACTGGGTCGGATTGCGGCAACATGAGGTTCAGGGTACCGATATCGACAGCCTGATTGATCAGGCTTTCCGTTACCTGTCGCAGGATAGCTGATGATACGTCTCGGGATTACACGTTGATTTATTACTTGAAAGACATTTCGAAGCATGGGTGGCATAATGGGTAAAATGACCAGATCACAGGAAATCTTTGACAAGGCGACAGAAGTAACCCCTGGTGGTGTAAACTCACCGGTTAGAGCTTTCAAATCAGTTGGTGGCTGTCCTCGTATTATCGCGCGCGGGGAAGGTGCTCGTCTGTTTGATGTTGATGGCAATGAATATCTCGACTTTTGCTGTTCCTGGGGACCGCTGATTTTAGGTCATGCTGATCCCGATGTTGTGTCTGCTGTCAAGGCACAGGTTGATAGGGGGATGACATTTGGGGCCTCGACTGAGATTGAATATGAACTGGCCGATTTCATCGTTAAGCATGTGGAGTCGGTGGAGAGTATCAGATTTGTTTCTTCCGGTACGGAAGCAACTATGTCGGCCCTGAGAGTTGCCCGAGGATTTACCGGTCGGGATATTATTGTTAAGTTTGATGGTTGTTATCATGGTCACAGTGATTCACTATTGGTAAGTGCCGGATCTGGTCTGACTACTTTCGGCCAGCCATCTTCGGCCGGGGTACCAGAGGACTTGGTTCGAAATACAATAGTGCTTCCTCTTGATGACGATGAAGTTTTGGATAAGCTCTTCAAAAAGCATGGAGATCGAATCGCCGCAGTTATTATTGAGGGTATCCCTGCTAACAACGGTCTTCTCGTACAGCGTCACGATTATATGCGGATGCTTCGAGCATTGACTGAGCAATATGGCGCTATCTTGATTCTGGATGAGGTCATCACCGGATTCAGACTCGGATTGGGCGGTGCCGCCGCTTACTACGGGATTACTCCCGATCTGGTAACTTATGGCAAGATTATCGGAGGCGGTATGCCGGTAGGTGCTTTTGGCGGCAGGGCTGATATTATGAAGGTTTTGTCACCTTTGGGACCTGTTTACCAGGCCGGTACTCTTTCGGGGAATCCGGTTGCTATGACGGCCGGACTGGTAACTCTGAAGAAACTATCTGATGGGCATATTTATTCTGAAATGGAGCAACGAAACCGCAAATTCGTTGGCTCCATGGCTTCCCGTTTGGCCGGATTGAGAGTCAATATTGCCGGGATAGCTTCGATCTACTGGATCGTTTTCCAACAGGATTTACCCCGGAGTGCTTCAGCTATCAATCCCGATGGTATTAACCATTTTAATCGTATGCACGAGGGTCTTCTTCAGCAGGGCCTTTATTTGCCTCCATCAGGCTATGAGGTCTGTTTTATATCAGTCGCTCATACCGATAGCATGCTGGCGGAAGCGGCCGACAAGCTGGTTGCGGCTATCAGCAGGGAGGCTCATACATGGGAGTGAGCAACAACCGCTTCCTTGATGCATGTTATGGTCGCAATAATGGAAGTATCCCTATATGGGTCATGCGTCAGGCGGGACGATATCTGCCGGAATACCGTGAGGTTAGAGCCAAAATCTCTTTTGAGGAACTTTGCCAGTCACCTGACATAATTGCCGAAGTAGTAAAGCAACCAATCGACCGGTTCGGTATGGATGCGGTAATTCTGTTTTCGGATATCATGACGATGCTAACCCCGATGGGGGTCAGAGTTACTTTTCCTGATGGCGGTCCCAAAATTGATAAGCCGCTACAAAGTCTGGACGATGTCAAACGTTTAACTGATTTCGATATTGAGGCTGGGTTGGGATTTGTGCTACGGGGCATCCGGAACATCAAGAAGATTCTTCCGGATACACCACTGATCGGTTTTATCGGTTCCCAGTTCACATTGTCCTGTTATCTGACTCGTCCTGAGGGGACCAAGAATTTTGATCATGCGAAAATGTTTTTGCATAATCAACCTAAGGCGGCGGAGGAGATGTTCGAGCGTCTGATTGTGGTAATGACTCGATATTTGCAGGCCCAGATTGATGCTGGTGCCGAGGTTGTCCAGATGTTTTGTAGCTGGGATGGAATCCTCTCGTATGATGATTTTCGTCGATGGACAGTCGAACCGGCAAGGCGTATCTTTAATGGTTTGAAAGAGAATAATGTCCCTCGAATTCTGTTTATAAATAACTACGTGACAGGCAACGCCTACTACGGAATTGGATTGAACGATTGCGTTGTTCAATCAAAAAAGGTTGTCGAACAGATCTTTTAATCTGTTATGTGCATATCCCCCCTGAAAAAGTGGACACTTACGAGGATGCGTATCGGCTATGCGAGAGTGAGTTGGTGGAAAGAGTCCACTCATTTTCGGGATTCTACATAACGCAGAATCCCTATGCCTCTCATACGTTCCCCCAAAACAGGTGCAACATTGGCGCGAGCATGTCGGTCAGATAGGGCAAAAGAAGCTCCCAAAGGATTTGTCGATGGAAAAACATATCAAGCTAATTGGCGTGCTGAATTTGGTATTCGGTTTGATGGGGTTAGTGGCTTGCGTAATTTGTCTGGTTGTTTTCGTTGGTGGATTTGCGATTCTGGGTGCTATCGAGGGTGAGTCTTTTCCGATTTGGTTGGCTGGTGGTATCGGTGCTGTGTTCACCGTGATAATGGCGATCGCCGCTCTACCTAATTTGCTGGCCGGATATGGTCTGCTCAAGAGGCGTCAATGGGG
Source organism: Candidatus Zixiibacteriota bacterium (assembly GCA_021163775.1). Classification (GTDB taxonomy): domain Bacteria; phylum Zixibacteria; class MSB-5A5; order GN15; family FEB-12; genus JAGGTI01. Next base: position 13,773 of record JAGGTI010000086.1, on the reverse strand, counting down.
CCGAGCGCTGGCCATTATCGTGGCTGTTATTGACTTGCCGGCTTTCCCGTTTGGAACCGCGCTGGGAATCTACACTTTAGCGATTTTGCTCCACGGTGACAGTCAGGTATTGTTCTCCGATCACCAGGTTTCGCCCAAACAGGCACCGGCCTGATCATACGATCTGTATGTTATTGTCAGACTTTTCTGCTTGCAAATTCATTTGCTACCACGTACTCTGCCAATGGAGTAAGGCCTACTATTGGTCGAACTTACGGAGAGTCGCAACTAATGATGCGGCAACGAGTTCGCTGGCCGACGTAACTCAGTTGGTAGAGTAGCTGATTTGTAATCAGCCTGTCCTCGGTTCGATTCCGGGCGTCGGCTCTTTTCTATTCTTTCTTTGCCCCAATAATATATTTCCCATATTATTAGCATTAATGCTTTCTACCTTGAAAGGGCTAACCATGAAGCTTAACTCAATGCGATGGTCGATATCACTGGCAATTATCGCTGTAATCTTGTTGGGCGGTATCGGTCTAACTCAAGATACAACTGAAGTTCCTGAACACGAAGGACCGTACGTTTACTGGCATGATTCGACTACGGCTACTGTGTTCTATTATTGTCTGGGGGAAATCCGCAAGCAGAAATTCGAGAACATCGACACCCTCCGGTTTCATCGGTTTTGTCAGGAAGACCCGATTAAGTACACTATTACCGCGGAACCACCGACTATTGAGCCATCTGTTTACACTGATGTCCCGCGCATCTTTGTGGTGAGCGATATTCATGGTGAATATGAAGCGTTGATTGATTTGCTACTGGTGATGGGAATCATTGACGACGAGCTTCATTGGAATTGGGGCGATGGTCATCTTGTGGTCAACGGAGATATTTTTGACAGGGGAGACCGCGTGACCGAAATCCTCTGGCTGGTCTATCATCTGGAACATGAAGCCCCCTTAGATGGTGGCCGGGTTCACTGTATTTTGGGAAATCATGAAGAGATGGTAATGTGTGGCGACAACCGATACATCAATGAAAAATATACGTCTGGAGTAGCTCGCAAGTCACGAATTCGTCATGAAGATCTGTATAGTCCCGATATGGAACTGGGTCGCTGGCTGAGGACCAAGCCGACGATGTTGCGTTTGAACGATATCTTGTTTGTACACGCTGGTATTAGCCCTGAACTGGTCGAACGCGGCCTGACAATCGATGCGGTGAACCGGAAGATGCGCAAAGCGCTGAACATGAATTCCAGCCAGATACGGTTCAGCGATGAGCCGAGGTTCTTGCTTGGTAGCAAGGGGCCATTGTGGTATCGCGGAATGGTGATCGACATGGAAGACAGATACGCACGTCTAACCAAAGACGAAGTTGCGGCGATTGTTGAGTATTTTGATGTGTCATCGATTGTGGTTGGTCACACAGAAACAGATTTGGTCGAACGACACTACGATGGATTGGTGTATACTGTTGACGTACCCTTGGAAGAACTTGGTACATTTCAAGGTCTGCTATGGGAGAACGGTAAGTTCTATCGGGTAACGGGGACGGGAGAACGAGAAGTCTGGGACTAACCGCCAGACAGAACCATTATCGATTCTGACTGACGGGCCAAACTGTTTTAATGCTCCATAGGTCGGGGGCGATGGAGATTCAGGCGGCGTTGCTCGAATGGGGCTTCATCCATAATCTGCTTTATTTCGGCGAGATCTTCGTTAGAAATATCCTTCATTTGGATACCGGATTCATATAGGCCGGTTTCTTCTGACTTATTGCACCAGATAACCTGAGCGTTGAATCTAATAGCCCCCCTCGTGCGTTTTGCCGGCGGCATGGACATCTCAAGCTCAAAAGTGGCATCCGGTTCCATAGGTTCAGGGCTTTGAAGTTTCATGCCTTCGGTGGTAATCTCCGTCACCCGACCGATTTCACGGTCACTGCCGCCCTCGCGTATCTCAAGGAAAGAAGCTATCTCTGTTCTGGTTTCCTTACGATCGTCATTCATATTAATCCCTTCTATTTTCTCACAGCACGATACTTCCGAGTATTCGTTTGAGAGTTAAACTTTTAGAGTCGGCTCCAAGTCCATGGGGGCCAACGAAATGAACTATCAGACAATCAGTCTGCTTACACTCCACACAGATCGACACTACACAGCAGGTAGGTGTCAGCGTCCAATCAAATTCGAGAAGTCTTCAAACGGAATAACCGGCCAGGTCTCCGTTTCCAGAATACCTAAGGCGTTGATCTGTGAGGCAACTTTGAAAGCTAAGTTTTGATCCTCAGCGTCGAAAAGCGCTACGATGTCATACCTGCCCATTGTTGCAAATACCCGAGGATTAGAAATGCCTTCCTTAGAAAATAAATCCAACGACAGATCTATCTGATGTGACAAGTCAGAGTGAAGCTTCTTTGCGTTGGCGAGGATATTCATAGCCATGATAAACGATGCCATATCAATTCCCTTTGTTAATCGCCTTCATAAATAAGATAATCAATGTTCAATTTATAATCAACTGAATTCTGCAAGTTATTTTAATGGGGGTAAACGATTTAGGGCAACCCTTCGAGTAACAATTGAATCGAGAATTGTTGTTTACAGAGTGTGACCGGAGTGATATAATCGAGCCGCGAAGCAATTCTTGAATTTATTATCAGAGCTTGTTATTGAAGTTGAGAGTGCGATGCCCAAGACAACTAAACGTCACATAGCGGTAACAGGTGGTGCCGGATTTATCGGATCCAATTTACTATTGCATCTGGTGCCAAATCACCCTGATAGTCTGTATGTCAATATTGATTGCCTGACGTATGCTGGTAATCTGGCTAATCTTCAAGCTATCGAAAACGCCGATAACTACGTATTTGAGAAAATTGATATTTGCGATTATAACGCTCTCAAAGAATGTTTTGATCATCACGGTATAGATAGCGTAATCCATTTAGCGGCCGAATCGCATGTGGATCGGTCGATTACCGGGCCAGCGGAGTTTGTCGCCAGCAATATCAACGGTACCTTTAACCTGCTCGAGTTGGCTCGGGTGGCGCATGAACAGAGCAGGGAGTTTCGTTTCCACCAGGTGTCGACTGATGAAGTCTTCGGCTCGTTGGGTGCGACAGGATATTTCACCGAGGAAAGCCGGTACCGTCCAAATTCGCCCTATTCGGCATCGAAAGCGGCCGCCGATCATCTCGTGCGAGCATATCACAAAACCTACGGTTTGGACACAGTTACCACTAACTGCTCCAATAACTATGGGCCTTACCAGTTTCCGGAGAAACTACTGCCGTTAATGATTCGCAACGCTACGACCGGCAAACAGCTTCCGGTTTATGGCGATGGCCGTCAGGTTCGTGATTGGCTTTATGTCGAGGATCACTGCGAAGCACTTGAATTGGTGTTTTACGAAGGTGAAACAGGCGAAACATACAATATCGGTGGCCATAACGAGATTGAAAATATCGAACTCGTGCGGATGCTCTGTCGTACGCTTGATGATTTGCTCGGTGGTGGACCGCGCGAGAATTTAATCGAATTTGTGAAAGATCGACCTGGTCATGATCGTCGGTATGCGATTGATCCCGGTTACATCAAAAAGAAATTGGGCTGGGTCCCGCGTTACACTTTTGAGCAGGGGTTGCGGCTGACGATTCAGTGGTATCTTGACCATGAGGAATGGCTGGAAGGTTGTTTGAGCGGTGAGTATCGCCGGTACTATGAAATGAATTACGGCAAGAGATAGAGGATCAACAATGAGCCAGCTTAAGAAGGGAATCGTTCTGGCCGGTGGCAGTGGCACTCGATTGCATCCGGTAACCAGAGTGGCTTGCAAACAGCTTCTGCCGATTTACGACAAGCCGATGATCTATTACCCGCTCTCGACACTCATGATGTTCGGGATCAAGGACATATTGATCATTTCGACACCGGTTGATACCCCCAAGTTCAAAGAGCTATTAGGTGATGGCAGTCGATTTGGAATTCGCCTGACTTACAAAGTTCAGCCGAAACCGGAAGGGATCGCACAGGCTTTCCTGGTGGGTGAGGAGTTCATCGCCGGTGAGCCTGTGGCTCTGATTCTGGGTGACAATATATTCTACGGTGTGTACGATTTCCTTCGCGATGCCCGTCGATTTACTGATGGAGCGATGGTTTTTGGTTACTATGTGAAAGACCCTGAACGTTACGGGGTGGTTTCGTTTAATGAGGCCGGTCAGGCAATATCTATCGAGGAAAAACCAACGCATCCGAAATCAAACTATGCGGTCACCGGACTGTATCTATACGACTCTGATGTAGTGTCGATAGCCCGGGAACTTAAGCCATCGGCTCGTGGCGAACTGGAAATAACCGATGTCAACCGGGTTTATCTGGAACGGGAAAAGCTCACGGTGGCGCGTCTTGGTCGGGGGATCGCATGGTTGGATACCGGAACTCATGAGAGCTTGCTTGATGCTGGTAATTTTATCGCTACTGTTGAGAAACGACAGGGACAGAAGATAGCTTGTTTGGAAGAGGTGGCTTTCCGTATGGGGATGATCGACAGAGGGCAACTCGCCGCTATCGCGGATAAGATGCCCAATAACAGCTACCGGGAATATCTGTTGGGTGTGCTTAAGGAAGACGATGGCCGGAACTGGTAAGATATTCCTCACCGGTCATCGTGGTCAGCTTGGGTCGGACCTGCTGACGATATTATCGGAGAAATATGAAGTGGCAGGTTTTGATCTGCCCGAGTTGGATATCTGCAACGAACAGGCAGTTCTGGATGCGATGCGGATCGTACGCCCTGATGTGGCTATTCATACCGCCGCTTATACCGATGTCGATGGTTGCGAATCGAACCGCGAGACAGCAATGACAGTCAACGCCGTTGGTACCCACAATCTGGCCCTGGCGTGTGCCGAGATGGGAACTCGCCTGATCTACTACTCAACCGACTATGTTTTTGATGGGACCAAAGCGGAGGCGTATCTTGAAACCGATCAGCCAAATCCCAAGACGACTTACGGTTTGAGCAAACTGGCCGGTGAACGGGCGATAGAGGTGTTGGTCGAGAATCATTTGATCATGCGTATTGCCTGGGTGTACGGACGGACAGGACGCAATTTCGTGAAAACGATGATACATTTGGGGCGTCAGCAACTGGACCGGATTGGTCGGGGTGATAATGTTACGCCGCTCAAGGTAGTTGATGACCAGTTCGGCAATCCGACCTGGACCGTTGATATTGCCCAGCAGACAATGGCTCTGCTCGACAGCGATCTTCGCGGTGTGGTTCATGCGACCAGCGAGGGTGAGACAAGCTGGTACGGTTTTGCATCGGGAATATTTCACCTGATGGATATGCCGGTTAGTTTGATGCCGTGTACAACCGAGGACTTCCCGCGACCGGCTCCGCGTCCAAAGCGTTCGTCGCTTGAGAACAGCAGATTAAAAGCGGCTGGGAAGAATCTAATGCGTGACCACAGGGATGCGCTGGAACAGTTTATCAAGACCGAAGGGCTGGAGTTGTGACAATGAAGTGTAATATTGAAGGTGTGGTTATTCGCGAATTGAAGCGGTACGATGATGAGCGTGGCTGGTTACTGGAACTATTTCGGCACGATGAGCTGGATGCCGAATTTCATCCGGTTATGAGCTACGTTTCGATGACTAAGCCGGGCGTTGCTCGTGGTCCACATGAGCATGTGGATCAAGCGGATGGTTTCTGTTTCATCGGTCCTTCGACTTTCAGGCTCTATCTCTGGGACAATAGACCTGATTCACCGAGCCATGGTGTTAAGGCTACTTTTGATCTTGGTGATTCTAATCCGGCGCTTGTTGTTGTACCACCGGGGGTGGTGCATGCCTATCGCAACATTGGTGAGGGTGAGGGGATAGTTTACAATGCACCCAATCGGCTGTATGCCGGTGAAGGGCGCAGGGCGGAGGTTGATGAGATTCGCCACGAGGATGATCCAGGGTCGCCTTACGTTCTTGACTGACACTACGGTTGCAAAAGGCCGGCACCAAGAGACTATTTTTGTGGACTGTTAGTCATAAATCCGTACTTTCATTTAGAACAACATGTAGTCGGGTAGACCAAATTGAATAGAACAGAAAAAGCGGCCCCAATTAGTGCTGATTCGAAAGAATCGGGCATGGGTGTTGGTGAGCGTCCATCAACCGCTTTGGTGTTGCCGACCCTGAACGCTGGACCAGATTTTATATATTGGTTGGCGGCTTTGCATGAGCAGACAGTGCGGCCCGATAGATTGTTGTTGGTTGACTCTTCATCTACCGATGGTACCCCGGCGATGGCTCGCGAATTTGGATTTGAGGTTCAGAGCCTCAAGCGTGAGGAATTTTCAAACGGGGGGACTCGCCAGAGATATGTTGATCAACTTGAAGATTCTGACCTTATCATCTTTCTTACTCCGGATGCTCTTTTATCTACACCGGAAGCACTGGAATGCTTGCTGAAATGGTTCGATGATTCCAAGATAGGCGCCGCTTACGGACGACAGCTACCCCGCAAAGTGGCGGGACGGATTGAAACCCACGCATGGCTCTTCAATTACCCGGACAAAAGCCGGGTCAAGTCGGTCGATGACATCCCTGAGTTAGGGTTGAAAACATCATTCATTTCCAATTCATTTGCGGCCTATCGCCGATCAGCTCTTCAGGAAGTTGGCGGTTTCCCCTCGCACACGATTCAGAACGAAGATACCTATGCCGCATCGCAGATGATTCTCAAGGGTTGGAAAGTGGTTTATGAGGCCAAGGCGACAGTTTATCATTCGCACTCGTTTTCATGGTTGCAGGACTTTCGACGCTACTTTGATGTAGGTGTTTATCATGCCCGTGATCCGTGGATTCGGGAGATATTCGGGCAGGGCGGAGGCACAGATGATCGATTTGTGCGATCCGAACTAGAGTATCTGAAAAAAGTGAGACCTTTGGCGATTCCATCGGCAATCATACGCACAGCCTTGAAACTGTTTGGTTATAATCTTGGCAACCATAATAGATTTTTACCACAGGGCTTGAAGAAACTGATGAGCACCAATCGTGCCTATTGGCGGCAAACCCGCTCTAACGAGGAAGAAAAGGTTTGAGCTACTGTGTGATTATTGGCGGTGCGGGATTTATTGGTACGCATCTGGCTCAACATTTTCTGAGAACCGGTCGATTCAGTCATATTCATCTGGCTGATATCAGGAAATCACCAATTGAAGGACAGCCGGGGATCTCATGTTCGCTTACTGATGTCAGACGGGCGATTCCGGTTGATCTGATTGATGAGCCGCCTGAGTGGATATTCAACCTGGCGGCGGTGCATCGTGAACCGGGGCACGAACCGTACGAGTACTTTGAAACCAATCTGGCCGGCGCACGGAATGTCTGTGCTTATGCCGAGGCTGTTTCGTGTAACAATATCTATTTTACCAGCAGTATATCAGTTTACGGTCCGACCAACGGCCCGACTTCAGAGAGTTCGCCGATTCAACCTACAACGCCTTACGGTAGTTCCAAATACCCTGCTGAGTGTATTCACGAAGCGTGGCGATGCTCCGGTGAAGGGCGGAGGTTGCTAATCTCGCGGCCAGGTGTTGTCTATGGGCAGGGAGATCCGGGGAATATAATGCGCATGATCCGTGCGATTAAGAAGGGTTACTTTGCTTTCCCGGGTAGTCCTGATATAAAAAAATCGTATGCCTACATTTTTGGTTTTCTTGATAGCGTTGACTTTGTGATGGATCGCGATGAGTCTGAGATTACATACAATTATGTCGAGACTCCGACTCAGCCGTTGAAAGGTGTTGTTGACACCATCAGGACGTTTCTAAATTGCAAAGCTCTGGTTATGCCATTGCCGCTTTGGCTACTGGTTCCGGTTTCGCGGATTGTCCAGGCGTTTTTCGGGCCGAAAAATCCAATACATCCGGTGCGGGTTCGTAAGGCTGGGACTTCTACTCATATTATCCCGCATACGCTTGCCAAACTCGGTTTTGAATTTAAGTACGATTTTCTGTCATCGCTCGAACACTGGCGAGCAACCACTCCCGAAGATTTCACTTTTGCATTTGGCGCAACTAACAAGACGGGACGGCTTAAAGATAACGAGGCAACAGAGTTGCCAACTATTGAGCGTCCGGAACTGTCCGTTGAAGAAAATGTAACCAGGGAAGACTGATCCGAAACTAATCTACACCTGTTTCGGGGTAGTAATCTAAGAATCAGTTAAGCCGAAGGCCCAGAGGGCAGTAATTAGTTGTCGGAGTTCCTCATCGGCAAAGGCGGCTTCGGTCATCGAGCCGACACAGAACGCTACCGATGCAATCAGGGCGGCAGTCGCAAGGGCATGGCTTTCGCGTGAGCCGGAAGTGTTGCGTAGTCGGTGCCACAATTGGACCATGACAATACCCCAAATTGAAAGATAAAGGAGCAGACCGGGAATGCCAATTGTTGCCGCAAGGTTCAGGAAGTCATTGTGGGCATGCCCCATAGGTACGCGTGGAGACGCCTCGGTTTGAAGTTGGTTGGAATAGGCCTGGCTGAAGTTGCCGGGTCCAACGCCGGTGATGGGATCATCTTTGATGATTCTCCCTGACAGGTTCCAGATGTACAGTCTTCCCCCTCTGCTTTCCTGGTTGAGATCATTAACTAACCGGCTTTCGAACTCAGCTATCATTTTGGGGGCGACGATCCAGGCCAGGGCAATAGCCAGCAATAGGGTGGCCGCAATGCGGATGAATTGACGGTGCATCAGGCCGGTGACAATCAGACCGATACCAAGAGCCAGCAACGGTCCTCGGCTCATACAGAGAACTGTGGCGGTCAGGCTGGCCAGGGTCGCTGTGGTAAACAAGATTCTTGCACCTAAGGATTGATTGCGAAACGACCCCATAAGGTAGTTGAGAAAGAATACTGATGAGGTCGCTACGAAATATCCGTAAGTCAAGGGATGCGAAAAATTGCCAGCCAGACGATAACTGCCACCAGCCGTATGTAACCCGCTTGATTTGAACCAGTGAGCTCCGGTGAAATGCTGGATAATGCCGTAGATCCCAATTAGTAGGACTCCAATTGCAAGAACTGATAGAAGCCGAGAACGTGTGGTTTGATGCCGACCAAGGAGTATCCCGAGTGGCAGAATGAGAAATAGCCACTCTTCACGGAGTGCAATTATTGATGATAGGGGAGAAGTGCCTGCAAGGGATGAGATTACCTGCCATCCGATATAGACCCCAATTGCGATGTAGAGAGGTCTGGGGCCAAGGTTCTCAGGTAAGCGGCGGGTAATAACCACCAAGCCACAAAAAGTAAGTAGAGAAAGTGCAAGCGAGGTTTGGGCTAAAGCAATTGAGAAAGTGGAAGCGAACAGGAACAGAGCAAAGAAGGCTGTCAGAGTTGTCTCCAGACGAATCGGGGAGGATTCGTCCCTGCTAGTGGTTAGGTGAGGAATCTTATTCATTGGTCTCTATATTACCTGTCACTTGGGTGCTGAACAAGGAATTCCTGACTTGTTTAGTGTATGTCGATTTGAAGCAAATTTTGATATTGATTTTGTCGATAAGGTTGCTATATTGTTCGTCCTTATGACGATATCTATAGGTGTATCGAATGAGGCATGGTAACATGAACCACTGTGGTGGGGTTCCCGAGTGGTCAAAGGGAACAGACTGTAAATCTGTCGGCGACGCCTTCGAAGGTTCAAATCCTTCCCCCACCACCATTTAGACTTTTCTTGAATTTCGTCCCCGCATATTGACAGCTCTGGGCTCTTTTAATCTCGTCAGGCCAAGCGCACAAATGTGATCAAGGAACGCTTTCTGTTGGTCACATTTGTTTGTATCTTTCATACTCAGCCATCGGATATTATGAGCGACTTAGACCAGAAAATACGCAGTGATTACACCGAGGGGTCAATAGGTGTCTCGATTCTCAAGATGGGTCTGCCTTCGATGTTCGGTTTTCTGGCGCAACACATATACGCGATGGCGGATATGTTCTGGGTGTCGCGTCTGCCTGAGGCCGAGGGGGCGGTAGCGGCAATCACGTTTGTCAATAATCTGCTTTGGATGCTCTTTGCGTTCAACCATTTGATTGGCCCCGGTTCGGTGGCGGTCATCTCACGTCGCTACGGGGAAAAAGCGTACGGTAAAACCGAGGCGGCGATCAAGGAAACATTTGTACTGAAGCTGGTCTTCGGATTAGGTACCGGGATCATCGGTTGGATGTATCTTCCGGAAATGCTGAGTTTGTTAGGTGCGACTGATGATGCCCTGCGGTTGGGAATTAGCTACGGGCGAATCTTGTTGATCGGGTTACCGATAATGTACGCTACCTACTCGGTATTCACTGCTTTGCGCGGCATAGCCAATCCAAATATGGCGATGGCGTTGATGATTGGCTCCAACACTCTTAATGCGGTCATTGACCCTGTGCTGATATTCGGTTGGTTTGGTCTACCGGCGTTAGGAGTTGATGGTGCCGCCTATGCTTCTGTTTTCAGTTTTACTTTGACGTTTGGAATCGGATTATTACTGTTTCTTACCAATTGGACCAACGTGCGTCTGCATCTGGTGGGTGCGGTGGCGATGAGTTTCAATTCGGCTTGGGGCATGGTCAGGATTGGCTTCCCGGCGTTTCTGGGTGAGCTGTCTTTCTCCGGATCGCGGCTGTTGATTACGCCACTGGTAGCGACGTTTGGTACCAGCGTAGTGGCGGCCTACGGAGTTGGTACCCAATTGTTTGCGTTCGGAATAATGATATTGGTTGGCTTGGGCTTGGGACTGTCTTCTCTGATCGGCCACAACCTGGGAGCAAACAAGAAAGAGCGTGCCCGCAAGACGGCCGATAAATCAATCATACTGGGTATTGGCATTATGTCGGTTGTGGGAGTGCTTTCGTTTTTCCTGGCCGAATTCTACATGGGTTTGTTTTTTGATTCCCAGACAACTATTCGTTACGGAGTGGAATTGCTTCGTATCTGGTCGGTCGGATTTCCGTTTTTTGGCGCTATGGTGATGATGGAAATGATCCATTCCGGAGTCGGTATGAATGTTCCCAACATGATCGTAATTGCCATTCATGGCTGGGGGCTTCAGGTTCTGCCAGCGATAGTTGTCACGCAGTTTCTCGGTATGGATCAGATTGCGGTCTGGTGGATATTCGGCATCTCAGGTGTTATCAGTTCAATAGGGTTCTATTTCTATTACCGCCGAGGGAAATGGCTGACGGTCACAGTCTGATTCGGACGCCGGTTAACTGGACGAATTCAGATTAGTCGGCCCAAGCATCTTGGTAAATGCTCCGAGGAGTTCCGGATCGAAAGCGCCACGGTCTTCGTACATCTCTTTCAACGCTGGGTAGGCATCAACCGCATTCCGATAAACCCGCTGAGTCGTCATAGCGTCAAAGACATCGGCAATCGCCGTAATCTTGCCATACATATGAATTTGCTTGCCTCCGATCGCATGGGGGTAGCCCGATTCATTCTCTCGCTCGTGATGCTGTATTATTGGTATATAAGATTCCCTGTCGATCAGATCAGTTTCCTTTGCCAGGTCACAGCCCCATTGCGGATGTTGCCGGACAATATCCATTTCGGCGTTAGTCAATGGTCCGGTTTTGTTAAGAATAGAAATATCAATCTTGGTTTTGCCGATGTCGTGCAATAAGGCACCAGTTCCGAGTGTTCGCAGATCACTTGGATTCTTCACGCCGACAAACTGGGCTAGAGCCAGGGACAGGGTGCAAACGTTGATCGAATGAGTGTAGGTGCTATAGTTAAACGACATCACGTTAAGGAGATTGGTTAGTGCGCTGTCAGCTGTCAGGATGAAACCGACTGTGGATGAAACCAACTCTTTACCACGGCAGATATTCTCACTCAGGGTAGGGCGGTCAAAGATGTCTTCAAGCAGAAATTTTGCACTTTCGTAGACTATGCCAGCGCGAACGCTTTCTTCGAGATTTACATCAGCGACGATGTTCTTGAGGTTGTTTTTGAGATATCGCTGGTAGGATTGCTGATCCAACCGCGATACATATAGCATGTTAACGCGGTTCTCCAGCAATTGCTGGCGATTCCGTTCGGTGAAGGGCAGTTTGGCGGCGCGAAATAGAACAACGTTGGACCCGTTAATAATGTACAGATCAAAATCGAGTACGCTATCTATTCTCAAGGTGTCAAGATAGATCGTGAGATACTGCCCGGTTCGCCTTTCTGTATGAGCGCTTTTCTCCATGGTCAATTCCGTACTGATGCTTATCGGTTGCAAAACCGGTTTCTTGACCTATGACCAGAGGTCAGTTTCTAAATTGTCCCAGAAACCATTGGGGGGGCAATAGTACGATCAGGGGCGGGAAATCAACCGATCAAAATCTTTCCGGCTAAGCTCTTCAAGGAGCTTAGTGATGATGTTTAGCCGGAAATATCGCTGGACCAGATCGCTACCAGTATGCACTTGGGTTCGGTAGAATACCCATTCCTGACCTTTGCGCAGGTTGATTTCGCCGTCGTAAACGTTGTCGGTCGTCTTAACCTGTTCGCAAATACTCTCCCAGCGTCGCTCAAGGAATAGGGTAGCGCCAGGTGTCACTGCGATACGGACGTTGACCGAGACAGAACCCTCGCTTGTTAGACCGATATATTCGGCTGTAAATGAGCCTGTTTTTAGACCCAACGTGACCCCTGATTGCTCAAGGGTCAGAAGTTCATTGTGCAGGCGTCGGAGTTTTAGCATCGACAGCGGTGGATCAAAGTGGAGGGTAATAGAATCATAATCGCAGACCCGAATCGATCCCACTTGCTGACAATTGGTGCGCTTGACGTTTTGACAGTCAAACTCGGCATACCTGTTGAGCAATTCACAGACAGTTTGCCATTGATTTTGTTGGCCCTCACCTTCGTGAGCGATGGCATCAATTTTGAGCGTGACCTTATCGAAAACCAAGTCACGGCCCTGGTCACGGAACATCCCGCAACCGGTCATACTGAGACCAACCAGCACAAGGACAACCCAGATCGCCATTTGTCCGGCGATTGAACCGAGTGAATATGAGAGTCTTAATCGTTGCATACAGCCACAATGATACCTCGGCTTTGCCGGCGATCAACTAATTTTACCGGTTCAGATGGTTGCCCAGACACCCTTGGCTATCTACTTAGGTGTCAGGTCACAATTCGTAGCTGGCGAATCAAAACCCGATACAACTGTAAACGCCCGCGAAGGCGGGCGCCCATGTCCACTCGCGTCCCGCAAGAGCGGTCAAGGATCAGCTTGGGATTTTGCTTCAGTTCGGTTAAACATCTGTTCTGCGGAAATTGGCGATCATGGATTCCCGACTGCTCGGGAATGACAGAGGGGGATGTCCGCCACGCACACACCGATTCCGACGCAAGGCACCGGACATAAGCCACTTGTACCCCACCCAGAGCGAAGCGTCGGGTGGGCGGTAGCTTCGAATCCGAAGAGAACCCACCCGTTGGGTGGGGTACCGTGTACCGCTCAGGATGACTCGCAAAGTGCTCGGCAGATGTCCACATCTGCCGGATGTCGGGTTTCTCCATCCTTCGACAGACTCAGGACGACGGAACGCCGACCTACAAGAGCCTGATCAGGCGGCAGTGGACATCTGCAGGGCACCTACAAGTTACCCTGAGCCTGTCGAAGAGTGGCTTATCTGCTGTGACGGGTTCGAAGGCGGCAGAACCACCAAGGCAACCCCAGGCTGGTTGGTTCTGCCCTTGTATCTTAACCTTCAGCTAGATATAATGAACGGATCGG